>JAKJDB010000426.1 GCA_022706175.1 Candidatus Zhuqueibacterota bacterium
CGCAGCCGCTGAACCGAAACAGTGACTTTTACCGACGCGGAGATCGGCCAGGTGATAGCTCGGCATACGCCGGTTGTTGGGCAGGAAAAGCATTTCAGGGTTAAGCGGCGTGATGCCGTCTTGAGACGGATAAAAGGTGTAGGGCCGGCCGCTATGGTATTGCCAGATCACGTTCAACCGGATGGATGACGGCAACTCGAACGACAGATCCGCTTTGCAGCTGTGACGCTGATCCCAACTCAGGGCATAGGGCAGGGCGGCGATGGGAAAACCCCATTGCGCCATGTTCATCCCCTGGTTCTCCTGTTCGCTGAGGCCTTTGGCTTCCATCAACGTGTAGGAGACGCTGCCGGTGCACCAGCCGCCTTTTTCCCTGCTCACCACAAACTCGAACCCCTGAGCCACGGCATAGGGATTGTTGACATATTCCGCGAATCCGTAATTCCCGGCGATGCGGCTGTTGGCCGACACAAAAGTTTTGCTGTCTATCTGATCCGTGGTTTCCTTATGAAAATACAGGGCGGAGGCCACGAGATGTTCCGCGATGTTGTAGCGTGCGCTGAGCTCGAGCGCCGTGGTTTTTTCAGCCAACAGCTCGGGGTTGCCGCGCAACACTTTGACGCCGCGATCCATTTCCACATTGTCCAGGCCGGCGTACAGCTGATCGAACAGCGGAAATTGCAGATAGCGGCCCCAGTTGATGAAGAAAAAGCTTTTTTCGGTGAAGGGGAAAGCAAAGCCGAATCGGGGACAGAACTGATATTTTATTTTAGCCGGCACGAACGCGGTGATCTCTTCTGAATACTCATCCTTTCCGACAGGTATCAGTTCCACGGCCGGCCTGCGGGCGCGCGGATCGAGAAAATCAAAACGCAGCCCCAGGGAGATGACCGACCGGCTGCTCGGCGATTCAAATTTGTCCTGAAGGAACAACGAACCGCTGTAGGGATTATACTGATAGCGCGTGCTGAAGTTGAGCCTCTCCTCATCGATCAGCGGTTTGCCGAAATAGGAGAGCTGTGGTTCCACCTTGCGCAAGGAGGAGTGGATGTCATAGCGCTTGAATTCCATGCCGGCCTTGAACAGATGGGCGGGATGCCATTGGCTGGTGATTTCCGTTTTAAGGGTGGTGCTGTTTTGCCGCATGTCGGCCCACCAGATTCGATCGCCGCTGAGGACATAGAGCAGATAAAAGTCGTACTGAAAGGGTTGTCCGGTCACGCTTTCTTCCGGCCCCTCGCCGATGCGCGAGCGGAGTTGACTCTGACACAGACTGAGCGAGTAAAAGAGACGGCTGGTCAGCGTGTGGTTCCAGAACAGGGTGGCGAGATAACTGTCGTTGCGACGCCGCGGCAGTCCGTCGAGATTGTACCGCCAGCTGAATTCATAATCGCGCCGGCGGTTCAGGGAATAGAGGATCTGAGTCGAAAGCCGCTGATCGCTGGAAAAAAGCCAGTCGATTTTAGCCAGGCCGAACAGCTCTTTCTGAATGGGCGATTTGAAAAAATAGCGCATGTCCTGCCACCATCGGCTGTCGCTGAGATGGAGCGTGTTGGCGAGGAAATAGGAGCTTTTTCCCTTGACCAGAGGACCGCCGGCGGTAGCCTCCAGTTCGTTGGTCTTGCTCGTCTGCGTGCCGCCGAACAGATCGTCCTTTTCCAGCCTCAGTCTCACGTGCGGCTGGTCGCCGCCGTTGCGGGTGATGATATTGACAACGCCTGACAGTGCATTGCCATATTCGGCCTCAAAGCCGCCGGTCTTGACGCTGAGCTGGGAGATGGCGCTTTTGGGCAGTTCCATGCCCAATCCGCCGCTGATGAGGTCCTGGATGGGAAAACCGTCCACCAGGTAGACCACCTCACGCGTTTTACCGCCGCGGACATGTCCCTCTGTGGTGACGCCGGGCTGCAGACCGATGACGTTGTGGAATTTTTCTATCGGCAGGGTCTCCAGTTGAGCATTGGATTTTTCCCACACCGTGCCGGTTATGTCGGTTTGAATAAGGGGGCGTTCAGCGGTCACCTCGACCCCCTGCATTTCGATGGGCATGCTCTTGAGCTGCGCGGCAAGCCGGGAACGCAGATCCGGCAGAACCACGACCTCCCGGTAAACCACGGTCTGATACCCGAGCAGGGACACCCTCACCTGATAGGTTCCGGCGCGCAAATTGTGAATCACAAATGCGCCCCGGCCGTCGCTCACCGTTCCCTGCCGTGTTTCCAGGATCATGATCGTCGCACCAATCAGAGGCTCTCGGGTGGCCGCATCATGAACCACGCCTTCCAGCCGGCCCACAGTGCCGGCCTGCAGGATTTCCCAAAGACCCAACCACAACAGGATCGGCCACTGAAAAAGCCGGAAAGGGTTTGATGTAACTGGCATGGGGGAGACAATGCTCCTCTTACAATGATAGCTATGACCGGTTGAGAAAAAATCGATGCAAGGTCGGCGGTGGTGGTTTGATGGAAACTTACGACTCCAGGCGATTAAAATCAATCAAGTTTTTGCTCAGTGAGTTTTCTCTTGTCCATTCCAGAATAACTTGGTAAATTGGCCCACTTGCCTGCAAGGGAGAAGGCTTACTGAATTATGATTCGCGACATCATGCTTGTTCGCTGATCGCCTTAACATTTTGGGAGTTGCTCATGAAAACGCTCATCCGAATTCGACCGCTGTTCTTTTTGCTTGTAGCCCTTTATGGGTTCTCGCTTAACGGCTGCGCCGGGCGACTGGAGCAGCCGCCCGCCGCAACAGATCGGAATGTTTTTAAAGAGTATGCGACGGCCACAAAAGCGGAATACAGCTATCGCCTG
Organism: Candidatus Zhuqueibacterota bacterium; assembly: GCA_022706175.1. The sequence goes on from JAKJDB010000426.1 coordinate 2,814, forward strand.
TATAAAACCATCCCCGGCAAAGGCTACACCACGCACATTCTACGCATGGTCAGCGGCAAGTGGCTGACGGAACAAGAGGTGCAGGAGACGGAGTGGTGGCATTGGGTGCACGTCCTAGTTCCGGATACGCTCTCCAGCTCGACCGCTCTGCTGATGATCGGCGGCGGCAAACGCGAAGAAGCCGAGCCCAAGGATGCCCCTGCCTCGTTGAGAGAGATCGCCCTGCGGACCCACAGTGTGGTGGCGCATCTGCACAATGTGCCCAATCAGCCGCTTAATTTCATCAATGACCCTTATGGCCGGCGGTCAGAGGATGAATTGATAGCCTACGGCTGGCGCAAGTTTCTCGAAGCAGGAGGTGAAGAGGATCAGGTCCGATGGCTGGCCCGATTGCCCATGACCCGGGCGGCAGTCCGTGCCATGGACGCCATCACCGATTACACCACGCAGACGCTTGGACGTCCGGTAACCCGGTTCGTGACCGCCGGCGGCTCTAAACGCGGATGGACGACCTGGGCTACGGCCATCGCTGATGAGCGCGTGGTGGCCATCGCTCCGCTGGTGATCGATCTGCTCAATCTGGAACCTTCCTTCCGCCATCACTGGCAGGCCTATGGGCAGTGGTCTCCGGCAGTGGACGACTACGTCCGCGAAGGCATCATGGAATGGATGGGCACTGTAGAGTTCAACCGGTTGCTGAAATATGTAGACCCCTACTCGTATCATAAACAACTGACTCTGCCCAAGATGGTGATCAACGCTTCCGGGGACGAATTTTTTCTTCCGGATTCTTGGCAATTTTATTGGCAGGACCTGGTCGGCGAAAAACATCTGCGCTATGTGCCCAACACCGGCCATTCCCTGAGTAAAACCGATGCCGAGGAGACTGTGGCCGCCTTCTTTGAAAGCGTCGTCAAGCAAA
>JAKJDB010000427.1 GCA_022706175.1 Candidatus Zhuqueibacterota bacterium
AAAGTGACTCTCTCTGCACTTTATAATGATCCACCGCTGCGTTTTCCTGTACAAGCCACTCGGAAACATGGTTGGTGAGATAACCGCCAAGGCCGATGAACGTTTCGACTATGGTCGCGCGGCTGGAAGGGCCGAAGACAAATAGATTGCGCGGGTGCACCGCGGTTGCGCCGTCGCCCACAGTAACATAGTAGAGGTGGATCGGACGCTCGAGTTCAACGCCGCTCCCCAACTCGATGAGAGCGCCCTGTTCAAACAGAGCGGTGTTGAGGCTGGTGAACGGATAGTCCGCCGAATCGGCAATCCGGCCCAGGGGCTGTGGCCACGCGGCTTTTCCGTTGCCCTGCAATATCTCCGCCACCGTGGTCAGGTTTACCCCTTTGATAGCCCTGTGGCCTGTGGACCACTCCGGCTCCAGCCGGCCATTGACAAAGACCAGACGAAGCGCGTCGCTGTCCCAGTAGGTAAGCGGCCGCAGCAGCGCTTCCGCCTCTGTGAGCGGCAGCGCCGACGCAGAACGCCAGTCGATCTCGCTGATCTGCTCCACATCGGTAAAACGCCATGCCTCATGCCGCCGGGTTGGCAGTCCCTGACGGAGGAATTGCTCCCGACCGGTTTGCTTGAGCGCCTGCAATGGTTCCGGCAGCCGGGCCAGATCTTTTTTCTCCCAACCGGCTAAGAGTTCGTTAAAAGGTTTCATGCGGTTTTAAGGGATTGTTGTGTTTTGATCTCATCATAACCATGGGCCTCCAGGTCCAGGGCCAGCTCTTTGCCGCCGGTTTTAACGATGCGGCCGTCGTAGAGCACGTGCACGATATCCGGAACGATATAATTCAGCAGCCGTTGATAGTGGGTGATGACCAAAAAGCTGTTGTCCCGGCTGCGCAAGCGGTTGACGCCCTGAGCCACGACTTTGAGCGCGTCGATATCCAGTCCAGAATCGGTCTCGTCGAGAACCGCCAGCCGCGGCTCCAGCACGGCCATCTGCAGGACCTCATTGCGCTTTTTCTCTCCACCGGAAAAGCCCTCGTTTACTGAGCGGTTCAGGAAAGAGGGATCCATCTCTACGCTCGCGGCTTTTTCACGAATCCATTTGAGCATGTCGCCGGCGGACAGGGGCGGCAGCCCGCGATGGCGGCGCACCTCATTCAGCGCGGTGCGCAAAAAGTAGGAGGTGTTGACGCCGGGGATTTCCACCGGATATTGAAAGGCGAGAAAAAGCCCTTCACGCGCCCGCTCCTCTGCGCTCATGGCCAGCAGGTCCTTGCCCTGAAAATGCACGGCGCCGCGAGTGACCAGGTACTCGGGCCGGCCGGTCAAAACTTGGGCCAACGTGCTCTTGCCGGACCCGTTTGGGCCCATGATCGCATGCACCTCGCCCGGCTGAATGTGCAGGCTGATGCCTTTGAGGATTTTATTGCCTTCGATGGAAGCATGAAGGTCGTCGATGACTAGCATGGTGTTGCTCCGTAATTGGGTCTCTTCTGGGGATTAATAAAACAGTCGCTGTGACCGATCCATCAGCCCACACTGCCCTCGAGGCTGACGCTCAACAGTTTTTGCGCTTCCACAGCAAACTCCATGGGCAGCTCGGCCAGCACTTCTTTGCAAAAGCCGTTGACGATCATGGAAACCGCATCCTCCCGGCTGATGCCGCGTTGGTTGAGATAAAAGATCTGGTCGTCGCCGATTTTGCTGGTGGTGGCCTCGTGTTCCACCTTGGCCGTGCGGTTATGCACCTCCAGATAGGGGAAGGTATGTGCGCCGCAACGGTTGCCGATGAGCATCGAGTCGCACTGGGAAAAGTTGCGTGCGTTGGTTGCGCTCTTGCTCATTTTGACCAGACCGCGATAGCTGTTCTGGCCGAATCCGGCGGAAATGCCCTTGGATACGATGGTGCTGCGGGTGTTTTTGCCGATATGCACCATCTTGGTGCCTGTGTCCGCCTGCTGCCGGTGGGTGGTCAGGGCGACGGAGTAGAACTCGCCGACCGAGTCATCGCCCTTGAGCACGCAGCCCGGATATTTCCAGGTGATGGCAGAGCCGGTCTCCACCTGGGTCCAGGAGATTTTGGCGCGGTCGCCGGCGCACAGACCGCGTTTGGTGACGAAATTGTAGACGCCGCCTTTGCCGTCCTGGTCTCCCGGATACCAGTTCTGCACCGTAGAGTATTTGATGCGGCTGTCCTTCTGCGCCACCAGCTCGACCACAGCGGCGTGCAACTGGTTCTCGTCGCGAATGGGCGCGGTGCAGCCCTCCAGATAACTCACGCTGCTGCCCTCGTCCGCGATGATCAGGGTGCGTTCGAACTGACCGGTATTGGCGGCGTTGATGCGGAAGTAGGTGGAGAGCTCCATCGGGCACTGCACGCCCGGGGGCACGTAGACGAAGGAGCCGTCCGTGAACACCGCAGAGTTGAGCGCGGCGAAAAAATTGTCCGTATACGGCACCACGGAGCCGAGATACCTTTCCACCCAGTCAGGGTGCTGCTGCACCGCCTCTGAAAAAGAACAAAAGATGATCCCCAGTTCCGCCAGCTTGCCTTTAAAGGTCGTGGCCACGGACACGCTGTCCAGCACCGCATCGACCGCCACGCCGGCGAGCTGTTCCTGTTCCGCCAGGGGGATGCCCAGTTTTTGATACAGGCTGAGAATGGCCGGGTCGACCTCGGCCAGGCTTTTGGGGCCGTTGTGCGATTTCGGCGCGGAATAGTAGATGATATCCTGATAGTCGATGGTTCCGAAGCGCACGTTGGCCCAGGCCGGCTCCTTCATTTTTTGCCAATGGCGGAAAGCGTTCAGCCGCCACGCGAGCATGAACGGTGGTTCGTTTTTCTTGGCCGAGATCATGCGGATGATCTCTTCGTTCAGCCCTTTGGGCGCCTGCTCGGCGGCGATATCGGAGCTGAAGCCGTATTTGTACTCTTGATGAGCAAGCTGTTCCAGGGAGTTTGCGTTGTCGTTCATAGATCCGCCACATTAACGGTTTTCAGTAATAGGCGCATGCGCGTCTCCAGCGGGGCGAGGGATTTTTTCAGCCCGCATCCGGGCGCTCTGGAGCAGACACGGCCGCCGCGGCGACACGCCGTCAGGCCGACCGGGCCGTCGATGATTTCAACCAGCTCCATCAGCGACAGCCGGTTGAGATTCTTGTGCAGGACAAAGCCGCCGGAAGCGCCCTGGCTGGAGACCACGATCCTTTTGCGCTCCAGTTCCTGCAGCAGCTTGGCCAGCAGGGGACGCGAGAGTTTGAGCGCAGCGGCCAGATCTTTGACCGTGGCGCTGCGATCCTCCTGGCGCGAGAGATGGCGCAGGGCCAGTATGCAATATTCGGTTTTTCTGGAAAGTTTGAGCATATCAAATCAAGACTATTTTAGTCCTATTTAACAGATAAACATCCTTTTTCCCCGCTCTATTCCGTCATTCAGCCGGGATAAAAAAAAAGCGACCCGCTCAGCGGGTCGCCCAATGTGTGAAAAACGTGCTGTTAGAGATAGTCTTTGCGAAAGTCTTTGATCTTGGATTTCTCTTTCAGCGCCGCATACCACTGGCCGAACATGCTCTGCTGCCGCCGGCTGAGGATCTGGTTTTTGAGGGTTTCCTTTTGCGAGGCGAACTCTTGTTCGTTGAAGCTGCTTTTCTCGATCAGACGGAGGAGAAAGTAGCCCCGGCTGCCTTCCACCGGCTTGGACACCTGGCCGGGATTCAGGGCAAAGGCGGCGCCCACGAACGCG
>JAKJDB010000428.1 GCA_022706175.1 Candidatus Zhuqueibacterota bacterium
TTTTATAACTCGATTCATCCCTCTGAATTTGCCAACCAGGGCAACAGCGGTGTGCTGACGCTTGCCAAGGTTGTTGCCCACGGCCGCAAACAAAAAACCCCAGGAGCTTGATGAAAAGCGTATCGCCTTCCATTCCTGGGGTTTTCTGTAAAAGCGTCTGCTCCCGGCAACGAATCGTTCGCAGCGCTCTATGTGATCACGTCTATAACGATTGCGATCGGAACCACGTTAGTCCGGCAGCAACTCGAGTCCGTACTCTTTTATTTTTCTCCACAGCGTGGTGGTGGAAATACCCAGCTTCTCTGCCGTCATCCGCTGGTTGTATTGAAAATGGCGCAAGGCCTCGGCGATCGCGTCTTTCTCCATCTCGGCCAGGGTTCTAATGCCGGCCGGCGGCGCCGGCAGCAGAATTCGGCCGGATCGTGAAAGGTGCTGAATCACGTCCTGTTCCTGCACGTGCGGGCTGCGATTGAGCGCGGTCATGCGCTCGACGAAATTCTCCAGCTCGCGGACATTGCCCGGCCAGTTGTACTCCAGCAGCCGGTGCATGGCTTCGGCCGACAGCTCCAGGCGGGGCTTGCTCATGCGCGTCGCGTATTTATCGGCAAAATGGCTGATCAGATGCGGAATGTCGTCCTTGCGGCTGCGCAAGGCCGGCATGTGGATGGGGATCACGTTCAGGCGGTAGAACAGGTCCTCGCGGAACCGGCCGCACACCACCTCTTGCTCGAGCTCTTTATTGGTTGCTGCGATGATGCGCACGTTGGTCTGAATGGGCTGATTGTCGCCGACGCGGCGGATCTCGCCGTCCTGCAGCACCCGCAGCAATTTCACTTGCAACGGCAGGGACAGATCGCCGATCTCGTCCAGAAACAGCGTGCCGCCCTCCGCCTCCTGAAACAACCCCCGGCGGTCCTTGACCGCGCCGGTAAAGGCGCCGCGGGCGTGTCCGAACAGCTCGCTCTCCAGCAAAGCCTCGGGCAACGCACTGCAGTTGATCGCCACCATCTGGATCGCACGCCGGCTGCTGCGCTGGTGAATCGCCCTGGCGATCAACTCCTTGCCGGTGCCGCTTTCGCCTTGGATCAACACCGTGCAGTCGGTGTCCGCCACCTGGGAGACCAGCCAGAGCACCTCCTGGAGCACTTTGGAATCTCCGATGATCTCGCTGAAAATGCGCTGACCAGAGGCTGATCCTGCGCTGACCACATCCAAGGCGTCCTTGACCACCTTGAGCAAACTCTGCGGCTCACAGGGCTTAGTCAGATAATCATACGCGCCCAACTTCATCGCCACCACGCTCTGCTGGATGCTGCCAAAGGCAGTCAACAGGATCACCTTGGTGAGCGGAAAACTGCGCTTGGATTGACGCAGCAATTCAAATCCATCCATGGGCCGCATACGATAATCGGTGATCATCAGATCATAAAAATGATCCGATAATTTTTTCAAGGCGATGCTGCCGTTCTCCGCTTCTTCTACCTGATAGCCCTCCCTTTTCAGCAGAAGGGACATCGCCTTACGCGGATTGACCATATCCTCCACGAGCAGGATTTCGGCCATAACGCAGTTACTCCTTCTCCGGCGCTGAATCAACGACGGGCAAAGTGATGATAAAAGTGGCGCCGTTTCCCAACCGACTGGATACGTCGATTTCGCCCCCATGATTTTGAATGATACGTTGACAGATGGCCAGCCCCATGCCCACCCCTTTTTCCTTGGTGGAATAAAACGGTTTGAAAATATTCTTCAGATGAGCGGCTTCGATGCCCTGTCCGTTGTCCTGCACCAGCAGCTGGAGATAGGTCCGGCCCTCGGCCACAACCAGGCGTTTCGTCCGGATCAGCAAAGTACCGCCGTCCGTCATGGCCTCCATACTATTGACGATCAGGTTGATCAGCACCTGGCGCAGCTGATCGCCGTCCCCTGTGTACAGGGGCAGAGCGGCATCCAACTGGGCTGTTACTTTGATCCGGCTGTTGAACGTACCCTTGAACAGGAACAGCGTATCGCGGATAATCTGATTGAGATCCACCCGATTCGACTGGATCCGGTCGAGCCGTGCAAACTGTAGAAAATCTTTGACGATGCGATCCAGCCGCCGGGTCTCCTCTTGAATGATCTGCATCAGGTCCCGGTCCTCCCCATCCAGACTCAAGCTGCTGCTCAACACCTCCACCGAGGTGTTGATGGCGCCCAGGGGGTTGCGGATTTCATGGGCAATGGAAGCCGCCAATTCGCCGATGGCAGCCAGCTGCTCGGAGCGCGCCAGGCGGGACTGCAGCTCTCTCAGCTCGGTGACATCCGCCAGGGTCATGAGAAATTTATGCGAGCGTGGAATGTCGCTGATCGTCACATAGACGCTGCGCACCTCCTCTCGCGAACCGTAAAACCTGCTTTCGCGGGAAACAACGCCGGTCCGTTTTCTTCGTTTTTGCAGGAACTTGTCGATCTGTTCATGATCCTCACGAAAGAAATCATAGACCGTTTTACGGCCTTCTATCTCACGCCGGGACAGACCGCTGAGCTCCTCGAATTTGCGGTTGACCATGAGCAAGCGGCCCTCCTCACTGACGACGGCCACTGCGTTGCCGGAATGGTCGAAAAGAGTCTGATAGGTTGCTTCAGAGATCTTTTTTGCACTATGTACAGTTACGAGTTGAGGCACATTGAAATCCGTCGATTACACGTCGTCCCATGCCGCTCCCCATAAATAGTATTCCAACCGCCGCAACACGAAATGCGGTGGTTTCTGGTAAACAGTTGAATATGTGGTGCAAAGATTGTCTACTGCTGTGAATGGCAAAGATGCAAACGAAGGGTGCGGAAAGCTACTGCAACAGGCGGGAGCAAAGATGCGAACTGGATGTCTGAAAGAAAACCTGCACAAAATATTGCAGTATCATGCTGAATATTCTACTTGAATATACATGATCAAAATTAAAAAAGCAAGTAAAAATTGTAATAATTACGAATATTCGCAAAATTTCATAAAACCTGGTCCGCCTATTACATCCCGATTCTGTTCAAAAAATAAACAAGTGAATGCGGCGGCCTAGGTAGAGCAGCCTGCAACCCGCAATTGCGGGTTGCAGGCGAGGGAAAATCAGGATTTCAATTCTTCAAGCTCTACAACGCTGTAACCACCGTGGGTTTTAAAATATAACAACAAAATGATATAGCAGATGAGCATAATGGTCGGAAAAATTGCCACCGTAGCCAGAGCGCTTTTTTTGGCTTCTGAGCTGATCCCTTTAATCCGGTCTCGATCCGCATCAGATAGTTGCGCTACTTTATCCTGATCCAGCGGCCGGTAAGCGCCGAATACGCTGGCTTTTTCCACTGCCACCACCTGAGAACGCAGCTCAGGATAACGGCCGGCCAGCTGCTGATCGATATGCTTGTCCTGAATGTTGCCGAGAAAAGCCGCGCCGATCACGCCCACGGCCAAATTGCCGACGCCGGCGATGGTGTTGATCGTCAGCGCACCACCCTTGGGAATGCGCTCCGAAACAACACCCAGCATAGTCGGCCAGAAAAAGGATTTGCCCAAAGCGTAAAAGGTGGCGGCGACAAAGATCATGATCCCGGCTGCTTTGGACAAAAACAGCAGCCCGAGAATAGCCACCGCCGAACAGAGGGCCAATGTTCCCAATGGTTTGAAACGGTTCACGATGGGGCCGGCGTTAAAACGCATGAACATCATGATAAAAGCGGTGTAGATCAGAAC
>JAKJDB010000429.1 GCA_022706175.1 Candidatus Zhuqueibacterota bacterium
CGGCCCGTGGAGCTCCGGCGTGATGACCCGGTGGCCGACGATTCCGGTGAGCGCCAGAGTCGCCAGGCCCATGCTAAAGATCTGCCCCAACTGGCGCATGGCGCTCACGGTGGCGGAGGCGATGCTGTAGTTTCTTTTCGCCACGGAGCTCATGATGGCGTTGGTGTTGGGAGAAGAAAAAATACCAAAGCCAAGGCCCAGCAGGGTCAGGCAGGCAAGAATGAATCCGGTCGATGTTGCGGCGTTCAGGGCGCTGAGGAGCAGAAGGCCAAGGACGGTCATCATCATGCCCGCAGAGGCCAACCGTTGCGGTTCGATGCGGTCCGACAGCCGGCCTGCGATGGGGGAGGTCAGCGCCTGCACCAGGGGTTGCACCATCATCAGCATTCCGGCGTCCCGCGGCGACAATCCCTTAACGTACTGCAGATAAAGACTGAGCAGAAACACCACGGCGGTGGTGGCGCCGTAATTGAGGAACGTCGCCACATTGGACATGGCAAAGGTGCGATTGGAACGGAAAAGGGAAAGGTCGACGATAGGATGAGCGGTCCGGCTCTGGCGCCAGATGAACGCCAGCATCGCGGCCAGGCCGAGGGCAATGATGCCGATCGCCCTGGCGCCGGGCAGGGAGGTGAATCCGTAGAGCAGGGCGCTGATGGAAAAGGCGAATAGCAGCGACCCCGGCGCATCAAAGGGTTCGCCGGGGGTTTCGGCCGGCTCGCGACTCAGGTTTTTCAGCAACAGCATTAGGGTGAGCAGCGAAAGCGGGCCCATGAGAAAGAAGAGGGAGCGCCAGCCCAGCGCCTGAGTGAGCAGCCCTCCGAGCACTGGTCCTACCGACAGACCGACATAAACGGCTGATACGTTCAGCCCCAGCGCCCGTCCGCGTTCGCCCGGCGGAAAGGCGGCGGTCAGCATGGCCATGCCGGTGGGCAACATCATCGAAGTGCCCAGGCCCTGAGCGATGCGGGCTGTCAGCAGCCAGCAGAAGTTGGGCGCCGCTCCGGCCAGCACGGAGGCGATCATAAAAAGCGACAGGCCGATGATGAACAGAGTGCGGCGTCCATGAATGTCCGCCAGACGGCCGAACGGTAGAATAAATGCAGTGGAGGCCAGCAGATAGGCCGTGGCAATCCAGCTCATGGAAACGGCATCCAGATGCAGATCGCGGCTGAGAGAAGGAAGCGCGATGTTGACCGCAGAGGCCATAAACGGGACAAAAGCGGAGGTGGCCATGACGATGAAAAGCAGAGTTCGCTTTCGAGAATCCATGCTCATGAATAAATCTCTGGCAGATTCTTGCGCCGGCTCGGATGTTCCCGTTCCTGCAGATCCTGGGGCAATTCTCCGGCGTCGCCGTAATAGCCCACGGCCACGGCGACGATGATGTCGTATATTTCTTTGTCGATTCGCAACACCTCATAGGCTTTTTCGCGGTCAAAACCCGCCATGGGATGGACAAAGAGATTCTGTTTGGTTGCCTGCAGGGCCAGAGACATGAAAGCTGAGCCGCAATCGAACTGATAGGTATAGTTGGCCTGGCCGCTCTTTGACCAATTTCTTTGTCCCAGCAGGTAGAGCAGCAAAGGTGCACGGCAGGCCCATCGTTGATTGCCGGGATTGAGAAGGCTGCGAAAACGTTGCAGTGCCTCTTCGTCTTCCGGAAGCAGAAACAGCCAGGGCTGTTCATTGGCTGCGGAGGGCGCCCAGCGGGCCGCCTCTAAAAGCGAGAGCAGCGTCTGCTGTTCTACCGGCCGGTCTGAGAAGGCGCGCGGCGACCAGCGCTGAAGAAATTGCGCATCGACGTCGGCTTGCGATGTCCGTGAATGAGGTTGGGACATGTAGATTCCTTTCTATTCAACAGGGTGATCAGCCATCGATCAGGCGGCCTGGGCCGGGCGATGCTGAACCGCGTCAGAGAATGCGGCTCTCGGTCTACCGCGGACGCAGAATAGCGGCCAGATCCGGGGTGCTTTCCAGGATTACATCGGCGCCCGCCTGCTGCAGCTCCGGCTTGTCGCCAAAACCGCAGAGCACGGCCACGGTCCGGCATCCGGCGGCCTTGCCGGCGCGGACGTCCACCGTGGTATCGCCCACCATGACGCAGGAGGAGATGTCCACCTGAAGACCGGCTGCGGCGAAAAGCAGCGGTTGTGGATGGGGCTTGGTTTTACGGCAGGACTGGGCGGTGACGATCACCTGGAAATATTTTTCCAGATCGAATTGGCGCAGAAACGCATAAGCGCCGCGTTCGCCGCGGCTGGTGACTACGGCTAAGAGATAGTGCGTGTGCAGATTTTCCAGAAGTTCATGGATCCCCGGAATGACGACAAAGTGTCCTTTGCTTTTAACGAGCTCCCGGAGCGGTTGCGACAGCGCGTACAGCCCTTTGATCAGGTAAAAGCGGTCCAGCCATTCGTACAGTTCGTTGACCGGGGTTTCCAGCCGCATGATCAGCCGGCGGGCGGCGGTGAGCGGATCCCGGCCGCCCAGCCATCGTTGCCAGGGTTGGAACCAGCGCGCCAGTTTCCCCGCATAGAGATCGTCGGTGTCGCTCAGGGTGCCGTCGATGTCGAACAGTACTGCACGGATCGGATCAGGATCAAAGGACATACGCATTCCATTCATGAACCGATTAATATACGCAGGAAAAAACTGTTGACAAACAGGAAAAAAGGGACTATATTTAACCAATCGGTTAAACCAAATGGTTAATCCAGCCGGAGAACAAGGCGATGACCCGAGGGGCGCGCGGCGAGACCCTCCCGACGCGGGAAAAGATCAAGGAGGCGGCCGGCGATGTCTTTCTGCACAAAGGCTATGCGGCGGCGCGCATGCAAGAGATCGCAGATCGTGCCGACGTCAACAAGGCGCTGATCTATTACTATTTTTCTTCCAAGGATTCTCTGTTCGAGGCGATCATCAGGGAAGCCTCTGAGGAACTGGTGATGAATCTGTCCGACCTGTTCACGCTGCAGGAAAAAGATCCGCGCCGGCTGATCAAGCGGCTGGTGCACGTGCACTTTACTTTCCTGTTGGAACATCCGCAGTTGCCGAGTCTGCTGGTGCGTGAGCTGAACAGCGACAATGTTCTGCCGAAAAAGGTGCTCGCGGATGTCATCATGCGGTTCAGCAGGGGGAAAATCGGCCATCTGCAGCAGCTGTTCGATCAGGCTGCGGCGGCGAAACAGCTGCGCCGCACCAATGTGCAGCAGCTGCTCTGGAGCATCTTTTCGTTGAATGTCTTTTCTTTTGTCTCCTGGCCGGTTATTGAAGGCGTCTGGCCGGAGATCGGGCCGTTCGATCAGGCGATGCGCAAGCGGGAAAAAGCGATAACGGACCTGATCCTGAACAGCCTGTTGCCCCGGCGATCAGATTGAGGATTTCTATGCATACCAGGATGTTGCTTTTACTTTCCCTGCTGGGATGGTCCAGCTGTTTCAGTCAGGCGACGCTGCCGGAGATGGTGCGCAAAGCGCTGGCCAACAATCCCAGCCTGGCCATCGCCCAGTCCGAAGCCCTGACTGCGGCCGAACAGGTGGCACAGGCCTCTGCCGACCGGTTGCCGGCTCTGGAGATGAGCGGCTCATACCGTCACCAGAGCATGGTGCCCGAGTTGCGCATCACGCCCATCGAGCTGCCCTTTGGCGCCGGTCTCTATTCCCCGTTTCCAAACGGCGCGGTCACTCTGGGAACGATCGACACCTATGACCTGCGACTGACGGTGT
>JAKJDB010000430.1 GCA_022706175.1 Candidatus Zhuqueibacterota bacterium
CCATCTCCATGGCCTTGCAGCAGAACCGCGACCTCCTGATCGCCGGAGAAGAACGCGTCAAGGCGAACGCCCAGGTCGGTGAAGCCAAGTCAGGAGCGTTTCCTCAACTCACCGCCAACGGGCAGTACATGCGTTATCTCAAAAAGCAGGTGATGTTCCTGCCCCCGGGCAACGCCATCAATCCGACCAACAAAACCCTGCTGTTCGAGATCGGCTCCAACAACGCCTATTCAGGAGGACTGCAGCTCTCCCAGGCTCTCTTCAGCCGCAAAGTGGGGGTCGCCCTGCAGATCGCCAAAACCTATCGCGAGCTGGCCAAGGAGACGTACACGGCCGCACAGCAGGCTGTGATCCGCGATACCCGCAAAGCCTATTATCAAGTTCTGCTGGCGAAAAAACTGGTTGAGGTCAATCGCCAGGGTTTGGAGGTCATTCAGGCCAACTACAATAATGTGCAGGCGCAGTATCGTGTGGGCGCAGCGGCGGAATATGATCTATTGCGCGCCGAAGTGCAGCTGGCCAACACCGAGCCTCTGCTGATCTCTGCGGAAAACGCCTATCAACTGGCGGTCAACGCTCTCAAGAATCTTCTGGCGCTTCCTCTGGACCAGCCGGTGGCCATCGAGGGTGAAATGACGTTTGCCGAACTGCCGGAGGATGTGGCACAGCAGGCGGAGGCTCAAGCCCTGGCGACTAATCCGACGATCAAACAGCTGACTTTGCAGGAGCAGATGCTCGACAGGAACATCGTCATCGAAAAGGCGGGCAGCTATCCCACCCTCTATGCCATCGGCAGCTACATCTGGCAGTCGCAGGACAATAGTTACAAGTTCGACAATTACAACTGGGCCAACACCATCAACGCGGGCGTGTCGCTCTCCTATCCCCTCTTTGACGGCTTTCGCACGCGGAGCCGCGTGCAACAGGCCAAGGTGGAGCGCAACAAGGTGCACTACACTCGTCTCAAAGTGGAGGAAGGGCTCAAAGTGCAGATCCAGGCCGGTGCATTGCGCATGGTTGAAGCTCGTAAGCGCATGAGCGGTCAGGAGAAGAACATCGAGCAGGCCCAAAAGGCGGTACGCATCGCTCAGACCCGTTTCAAGAGCGGCGTAGGCACGCAGTTGGAACTGCTGGACGCCCAGGTGGCGATGACCCGCAGTCAAACCAATTACGCCCAGGCGCTTTATGATTATCTGGTCAGCAAGACCGAGTGGGAGTTTGCAACCGGGACCAGCCGTTGATCCCTTCATTCACAGGATATCAAGTGGAGTTCAAACGATGAAAAGCACATCTGTTGTAAAACGTGGATTGATCCTTGTTTCGGCGTATTCAGCCCTGGCGCTGATGGGAGGGTGCGGCAAAGCGGAAAAGCAAGCCTCGGCAAAACCCGCGAACAGCGGCGCCGAGGTCGTTCCGGTGGAGACCGCCCGTGTCGAACGACAGGCGCTGGCGGTGACCAAGAGCTATACGGGCTCGCTCGAAGGCGAAGCCCAGGCCAATATCGTCGCCAAGATTTCAGAGCGAATTACCGCCGTCTACGGCAGCGTCGGGCAGTCCGTGCAAAAGGGCCGGACCGTCATCACACTCGACAAAAGCGGCGCCACCTCCCAGTATTTTCAGGCCGAAGCGAACTATAAAAATGCCGGGAAGAATCTGGAGCGGATGAAGGCGCTGCTGGCGGAGGGGGCGATTTCGCAGCAGCTGTTCGACGCTACCCAGACCGCTTTTGATGTGGCCAAGGCCAATTTCGAGGCAGCGCGCAGCGCGGTCGAGCTGGTCTCACCCATCTCCGGCGTCATCACCGCTCTCAATGTCAACCTCGGCGACCTCTCGCAGCCGGGTGCGGTGCTGGCGACGGTGGCCGACATCCGCCGCATGAAGGTCATTTTCAGCGTCAACGAGGCGGATGTCATGCAGCTCGCCCCGGGCCAGAGCGTTGAAATCTGGTCCGAGGGCGGACCGAAAGCGCCGGTCCAGGGCAAGATCGTGCAGATCTCGCGCTCGGCCGATGTGCGCTCCCGCTCCTTTGAGATCAAGGCGCTGTTCTCCAACACGGCGGATCAGCGGTACCGCCCCGGGATGTTCTGCAAGGTGGCATTGACGATTTCGCCGCGCAGCAACGCCCTGGTCGTACCGGCCGGCGCGATTCTCAGCGATGGTCTGACCACTAAAGTCTACAAGGTGGTCGGCGGCCGCGCGATTCCGCAGCCCGTCCTCACCGGCATCTCGGACGGATCCCGGGTGGAGATCCTTCAGGGCTTGCAGGATCAGGAAATGGTAGTGACCACCGGAGCCACCAATCTGCGTGACAGCAGCCTGGTGAGCATCGCCCCGGCGGCCAACTGACGTCATCGCCTCTGCCGAATAAAAGGAGTATACCTTTCCATGAAATTAGCTGATGTCTCTATTGAGCGCCCGGTTTTTGCGACCATGATGATCCTCGCGCTGCTGGTGCTGGGCCTCTTTTCGTATATGAAATTGAATATCGATCAGTTCCCGGATGTCGACTTTCCCTATGTGACCGCCACCACCGTTCTGGCGGGAGCGGGTCCGGAACAGATCGAAACCGATGTCACCAAAAAGATCGAGGACGCTGTCAACACCATCGGCGGGCTCGAGCATATCCAGTCGATCTCCCAGGAGAATGTCTCGATCGTCATCATCCAGTTCAAGCTGGAAGTGGATGGCAAGCAGGCAGCCCAGGAGGTGCGGGAAAAGATCGCGGCCATCCGCGCTGATCTGCCCGACGACATTGAGGATCCGGTGATCCAGCGCCTCGATCCGGCGAGCACGCCGATCTACACTCTGGCGTTATCAGGGAGCCTGGGCGACAAGGAGCTCACCACCTTTGCCAAAGATGTGGTCAAGAAACGGCTCGAGAATGTGCCCGGAGTCGGCCGTGTCGATCTGGTCGGCGGGGCTGAACGTGAGATAGAAATCCGGGTAGATGCCGCGCGACTGCAGGCCTACAACCTCTCGATTCAAGAGGTGGTGCAGGCCATTGCCGCGGCCAATGTCGAGGTGCCCGCCGGCAACCTGATCCAGGGCGAACGCCAGATCCTGTTGCGCACCATGGGCAAGTACACCGCGGTCGCCGATTTTGACAAGGTCATCGTCGCTTCACCCGGCGGCAGGCCCGTTTACCTGTCCGAAATCGCCACAGTGGTGGACGGGGTCGAGGAGCGCACCAGCCTCTCGCGCGTCGACGGCAAGCCTGCGGTGGTGCTCAGCATCCTCAAGCAGTCTGGGAGCAACACCGTGCGCGTGGCGGGCGGCATCACCCTCCAGATCGCGGAGATCAAAAAAGAGCTGCCGCCCCAGGTGCAGCTCGCCACGGTGCGCGACAACAGCACCTTCATCCGAGATTCGGTGCGCGATGTGCTCTTTGACATCCTCTACGGCGGTCTGCTGGCCGTGATCGTGGTCTTTCTCTTTCTGGCCAATCACCGGCCGACTCTGATCAGCGCCATCGCGCTGCCGACTTCGATCATCGCCAGTTTTATCATCATGTTCGCGCTCAAATTCACTCTGAACACTCTTACGCTGCTGGCCCTGTCTCTGGCTGTGGGCTTGCTGATCGATGATGCCATCGTTGTCATCGAGAACATCTACCGGCACCTCATGAAAGGCGAGAAGCCGATGGAAGCGGCGCGCAAGGCCACCGGCGAAATCGGCCTGGCGGTCATGGCCACCACCTTCACCATCGTGGCGGTTTTCATCCCTGTG
>JAKJDB010000431.1 GCA_022706175.1 Candidatus Zhuqueibacterota bacterium
CCAAAGGCGACGGCAGCAACCTCGAGGCGACCTGCTATGCCGAATCTCAGGACGGCATCACCTGGAACAAGCCGGAGCTGGGGCTATTCAAAATAAACGACAGTTGGAAGAACAACGTCATACTCGCCGACGCGGCGCCGGCCACTCACAATTTCAGTCCGTTTCTCGACACCTGCCCCGAAGCCCTGGCCGAAGAACGGTTCAAGGCATTGGCCGGCACTGAAAAAAGCGGACTGATGGCTTTTGTATCTGCCGACGGCATTCACTGGCAACGCCGCGGTACGGAGCCGGTGCTCAGGAAAGGGCTATTCGACTCGCAAAACGTCTCCTTCTGGTCAGACGCAGAGAAACGCTACCTCTGTTACTTTCGCACATGGACCGGAGACGGCTATGCAGGTTTTCGCACCGTCAGCCGCAGCACCTCAACGGATTTCATCCATTGGAGCGAACCGCGCGCTATGAGCTTTGGCGATACGCCGATGGAGCATATCTACATCAATCAGACCCACGCCTATTTCAATGCGCCCCATCTCTACATCGCTGTGGCGGCGCGCTTCATGCCCAACCGCCGGGTTCTCTCCGAGGAGCAGGCGCGGCAGATCAACGTCGATCCCGGCTATTTCAACGACTGTTCGGATGTGGTGCTGATGACCTCGCGCGGCGGCACGGTCTATGACCGTACGTTTATGGAGGCGTTCATCGCACCCGGAATCGGCTGGTCCAATTGGGTCTCGCGCAGCAACTACCCGGCGCTCAACGTCGTGCCCACAGGCGAGGACGAGATGTCCATCTACGTGAACCAAAATTATGCACAACCCTCCGCCTGCCTGCACCGCTATTCCCTGCGCCGGGACGGCTTTGCCTCGCTGACCGCTGGTTACCAGGGCGGTGAGATGCTCAGCAAGACTCTGACCTTTTCCGGCGAACGGCTGCTGCTCAATTTTCGCACATCAGCGGCCGGACAGATCGGCGTGGAGATCTGCGAAGAATCGGGCAAGCCCATTCCCGGTTTCACCCTGGCGGAATGCCGGCCTCTGATAGGCAATGAGCTCAACCGGGCAGTGGTCTGGACGCACGGCGAATCCGTGGCCGCCCTGGCCGGCCGGCCCATCCGGTTGCGCTTGGTGATGAAAGACGCCCATCTCTACGCCCTGCAGTTCGCCCGCTGAGGCGTTCCCCAAAGATTTGCGGATTGACTTTGCCGGCACGATCTAGTCGACTCGAGTCGAATGATAAACGCAGAGGCGCAGAGAATAGCACAGAGCTTGGCCCTTATACAAGAAGCTGAATAGCCGCCTTTGCGTACTCTGCCCCTCTGCGTTATAAAAGTTCTACCCCGGCCCGGCGTGCGCCGGTGTGTCAATCGACCGCGACTTTGATGACCACTTTAAGGATATCGCCGTCGCTGATCACCGGGGCATGCGCGTCTTCAGGGAAAAAGATGGCAAACTGCCCGGCCTGCACCTTTTTGTAAAGCGTCGGCTTGTCGGCGAAAAACTCGATATCGCCATCCGGCTTGTACGGCGTGGCGATCACCCGGCAGTCATCCACATTGCTCCAGCCCATCTCGTCATACCCCTCGATGACATACTGAATGTCGATGTATTTGCGATGCGCTTCCAGCAGCGCTTCGTTTTTCTGCCGTCCCTTGTTGATGCCGATGGAGGCATAGATCTTGTCTCCGTCGATAACGTGTTTTCCATGCTCCAGTTTCGCCAGATCAGGATTCTGCAGAAAAGCGAAAGCCTTGGCAAACGAAGGATGAAGCGCATAATACTTGTGGGCGTTTTCCAGTCGATCGGTAATCATGGTGTTATGTTTCCTCATTTTTGCCTGATGGGTCTGTGACGGAACACAAGGGACGGATAGGCCGAGCCAAAGGGCCAGGCCTGCAGCCGCCAGTTGTTTACATGAACGCATGAGTTCGCTCCTTTCAGGTTGAAGGGGTTAGATGTGCCAGTGTGGCCGCATCAAGCCTATCGGCTTTTCAGCCGTTCCAGTAAAACTTCATACTCTGTCTGCAGCGCCGCCCATTTTTCCAGCAGCTGTTCAAGCTCGGTCTTGACGGCGCTGTACTCTCTGGTCAATCGCGCAGCCGAGGCGCCATCCTTGTAACTGTCCGGCTGTCCCAGCAACTGCTCGGTTTCCAGTTTTTGCGCCTCCAGATGGGCGATGCGCGCTTCGATTCTCTCGATCTCTGCTTTGAGAAAATTGCGTTCCTTGCTGACGGCCTGACGAGCCTCCGCCTCCTGCCGTTTCTGTTCCTTGTTCTTTTTCGCCGAGACCTCTTTTTCCACGGCAGGTTCGGATTCGGTCTCACGCTCGTTGAGGGATTCGAGCCGGCGTTTGTTCAAATAATCCGAATAATTGCCCTCGAATTCGCGCAGTCGCCCGTCCTTCAGCTCGATCACCCGGTGCACCAGTTTGTCGAGAAAGTAACGGTCGTGGGAAATCAGCAGCAGCGTTCCATCAAACCCGGACAGCGCCTCTTCCAACGCCTCCTTGGAGGCCAGATCCAGATGGTTGGTCGGTTCGTCCATGATGAGAAAATTGACCGGGGACAACAGAATTTTCGTCAATGACACGCGCGCCTTTTCCCCGCCGGACAACACGCGGATCGGCTTGAACGCGTCATCGCCGTGAAATCCGAACAAACCCAGCCCATCGCGCACCCGCGGCAGCAGCGCGTGGCGGACGGTCGACGCCACCTCCTCGTACACCGTAGCGTCCGGCGTCAACGCCTCGATCTGATGCTGCGCATAATAGCCGATCTGCACCCGTTCTCCGATGCGCACGCTGCCCTGTTGCGGCGTCAGCTGAGAGCACATCAGCCTGGTCAGCGTGGTCTTGCCCGCACCGTTGATGCCCACCAGCGCCAGACGATCGCCGCGATAGATCGACAGATTCAGTTCCTCCAGCACCCATGGACCGGCATAGCGGTAATAGAGATCGGATATTTTTACCACATCCCGGAAACTGGTGGTCTCCGCCTGCAGGGTGAAGGACAGAGAACGCGGTGGCGTCGGCGTCCACTCCACTTCCTCCATTTTTTCCAGCTGCTTGATGCGGCTCTGCACCTGGGCCGCCTTGGTGGCCTTGTAGCGGAACCGGTCGATGAATTTCTGCTGCCGCTCCCTCTCCTCGGCCAGCGCCTGCTGTTTTTTGAGCGCCTGCTCGCGGATCAGCGCTTTTTGCTTTTCGTAAAAATGATAATTGCCCGTATAGTGGACCAGGCGCCCGTTCTCCAGTTCGCAGATCTCGTCCGCCAGGCGATCGATGAAGTATCGATCGTGCGAAACCAGCACCATACTGCCCGCAAAGGAAAGCAGGTACTGCTCCAGCCATTCCAGCGCCGGCAGATCGAGATGATTGGTGGGCTCGTCCAACAGCAGCAGGTCAGACGGACACATCAGGGCGCGCGCCAGTTGCAGCCGCATGCGCCAGCCGCCAGAAAAACTGTTGACCGGGTTTTCCAGTTCACTGGTCTTGAAGCCCAGGCCCAAAATCAGCGCCTGTGCGCGGGCCGCAGCGTCGTACTCACCCGCATCGTGTAAACCGGTGTAGGCGTGGGCCATGCGGTCATAGTCTTCGGTGGCTTCGGATGCGGTGACTTCGGCGCGCGCGGCCAGCAACTGGGTGTCACCCTCGATCACAAAGTCGGTTGCACTCTGGTCGGTCTCGGGCATATCCTGGGCCACCTGAC
>JAKJDB010000432.1 GCA_022706175.1 Candidatus Zhuqueibacterota bacterium
CCTCCGGTTCGACGATGTGGCGGAGAGCGATCTGCGCGGCGCCGCATTCCTTGAGCTGTCCGGCGGTAAAGTTGCCGTATTCGAGGTCTGAACTCGCCGAGGTGATGATCACGACAGGCTTGCCTTGACAATGGTCAACAAAGGCCTGCATGGCATCCATCGGTTTGTCGCCGCCGCCGACGATCATTAGATAGCCTTTGCGCTCGGACGTGTGGCAGAGCATCAGCCCGGCCAGTAAAATAATCATCGCTGCTGCCGTCGTTTTTTTCATCGTAGTCACTCCGCTTCGATCAGATGACTGAGAATCTCGTATCCCTTGAGCATGTCGGCCGGACGGATATGCTCATCGGTGGAATGGGGCGCATTGGCGCCGATGCCGGTGTTGATGATCTTGACTCCGTGCTGATTAAAGACATTGGCATCGCTGCCCCCGTAGTAGACCAGCGGCTGCGGCGCCACGCCGGCGCGCGTAAAAGCGTCATGGAGCCGCTGCACCGCAGGCATCTCCGGGCTGAACTGGAATCCCTGAAAGGAAAGCATGAAAGACGGCTCGCAGCGGCCGCCCCAACGGGCCTCTGCTTCAGCACAGAGGGCGATCAGCCGCTCGCGCATGGCCGTGATCTCCTTTTCTTGAAAGGAGCGGAACTCCCCGGTCAGGTTCACCTGATCGGGGACGACATTGTCCGCCGTACCGCCGTGGATGGTGCCCAAGTTGGCAACGGAGTGGTCGCTGACCCGGCCGACGGGGAAGCCGCTCATCACGTGCGTCGCCATCGAGAGGGCGTTGATCCCCTTTTCCGGGGCGACGGCCGAATGGGCCGGCTTGCCGGTGATTTGGATCTTGAAATCATAGGCTGTGGGCGTGGAGGCGACATAGCCGCCGGGCGCGGCTGTGCAGTCAAAGACGAACCCTTCACGCGCCTTGAGACGGGAAAAATCGAGGGCCGTGGCGCCGAGCATGCCCAGCTCCTCCCCGACGGTGAAGACGATCTCCAGACTGCGGTGCCGGGGCCGCCGTTTGATCAGCTCCTCGATGAGGGCGAGGATGAGAGTCACACCGGCGCGGTTGTCCACCCCGAGAATCGTAGTGCCGTCCGAGCGCAGCACACCGTCGGCAAGAGCGGGCTTGACTCCCGCTGTGGGATGCACCGTATCCATATGGGCCAGCAGGAGCAAAGGCGCTCCGCTCTTATCCTTGCCCGGCAGACGAACGATCAAGTTGCCGGCGCTGCCGTTGAGCCTGTGCCCGGCGTCGTCCTCCTCGGTCTCGAGGCCGAGGGCGGCGAGCCTCTTCGTAATAAAATCGGCGACGGGCCTTTCATGCAGCGAAACCGCATCGATCCGGACCAGTTCGAAGAACAGCTCCAGGAGATTTTTCTGGTCTATTTTCATTCGATCCTTCAAGTTCGAATCCGACCACAACGGCTGCAACCATGCGGCCGGCGTTCAGGATGGCGTGATAAAAAAACGCTCGTCGGTGATGCTCTCTTCAATGATTCGCAGAGCGGACAGCGTGCGCTCCTTGTCCCTGAAATTGAGCTCGGTGATGATGGCATTGAGGACGGTCACGACCGCACCCAGGGAGTTGCTGAAGGTGATGTTATCGGTTTTGATCGGCAAACACCAGGTAGCCCAGGCGCGGGCGGGCGCGCTCTTTTTATCGGTGAAAAGAATGCTGGGGATCGACCGCTTCTGGGCCAGAGCGAGGGCATCCACCGTTTCCCGGGAGTAGGGCGAAAAACTGAAGGCGATCAGCAGATCCGTGCTGCTCATAAAGGCCACCTGTTCCTGGTAACGGAAAAAGTCCAGCGAGAGGTGCTGGGCGTTGTAACTGTATTGGCGCAGCAGAAAAGCCATGAGCTGCGCCAGATTCGAAGAGAGTTCCAGACCGATGCAGTAGATATGCCGGGCTGCGATGATGCTCTCCACGGCTCCGTTGAATACCTTGGGATCGACCGATCGGATGGTCTCCTGGATATTGGAGATCACATTTTGCGAAGCCAGCTTGAGGACGTCTGGGGATTTTTCTTTTTCTGCAACGGCCAGATGGTAGCGGGCCGTGGGCGAGAGCTGGGCCTTAAGGCAGCCTGAAAAGGTTTCTTTGAGCTCTTTGTAGCCGCGATAGCCGAGAAATTGGGCGAAGCGGACGATGGTGGCTGCGCTGGTTCCGGCACGACGGGCTACCTCCTCAATGGGCAGAAGAGCGACCAGGTCCATATGTTCGAGAAAAAAGTTGGCCACTTTTTTCTGAAGGGGGGCGAGGTTCGGCAGGCTTTTGAGGATCCTCTTTTCGATGTTTTTCATGTCCGGGGTCATTGCTGCAAGATTTCTTTCAAAGAGGTGAGACATGAAAATAAAATTTCACTCGAAGATAGGAGAATGCAGCTTTAAAGTCAAGGGGATTCTCTACTTTTTTTACAGACTGTTTCGCCGGCGCACTCGTGGGCCGCTCTTATTTGATCAGGGCAAGGCGCTGGATATGGTTTTGCTCTTGCGCCATCAGGCTGCAAAAATAGATGCCCGAGGGCAAGGCCCGGCCCGAGCCGTCGGCGCCATCCCAGTGCAGTTGATGTCTGCCGGCGGAAAACTCGCCATCGCAAAGCGTGCTCACCAGACGGCCCTGAATATCCCATATTCGTACAGTGACCCGGGAGGAGCGCGGCAGATCGAAGAGGATTCGGGTTTGTCCGTTAAAGGGGTTGGGATAGGCCGGTTGGAGGAGGAAACGGGCGGGTGTACCGGTATCCTTGGCTTGTGGGATTCCGGTTATCACACCATGCGGGCCGGCTCCCGCAGGCTGAACGCCATGGCAGACGCGGCAGTCGCGCAGCACGCCCGGGTAACCTTGTAGCGCGATGTTCTGTACGTTGTCATTGGGCTCAATAGTGGGGACGATGGCGTGCGGCGAACCGTGACAGGTTGAGCAGTACAGGCCGCCGTGTCCGCGCGACTGGCGGAATAGCTTGCCGCTCTCTTCAGCATGCTGATCGCCGTGGCAGCTGGATGCCCCGCATTTCGGTTCGTCCAGCCAGGGCCGGCGGCCGGTTTTGATCGTGGAAGCGACGTTGCTGAGAGAGCCATGGCAGCT
This sequence comes from Candidatus Zhuqueibacterota bacterium, assembly GCA_022706175.1. The sequence continues at coordinate 3,089 of JAKJDB010000432.1, forward strand.
CTGGCAGGTCATCCCCTTGCTGTACATTACGTCGCGCAGACACCGCGTGGTCGCGCCGGGGTGGCATTTGTAGCAGTCATTGGTCCGATCTTTATGTTTGTCATGCAGGGCGAGGGAAAGGGAGGGCAGTCCGCTCCGGCCGGGCATGCCCAGGGCATTGGATGCGTGGCATTTGGCGCAGAGGATCGGTCGGGCGTTCGCATCAAAGCCCCCCTCGTTTTCATGGCTGCCGAGCAGGGCGGATTCACTGGCGTGACAGCCGCTGCTGACACAGCCGATTTCGTTGCTGACCGGTAGGACGCAGGCCTTGAGCAAGGCCAACTGGTAGGGAGACTCTTTGGCGAGATCAGCATCGGTATACGGCGTGATCGGGATTCCGCTTACTTCATAATGGTCCCCTGTCACAGACATAGTCCCGGCGAGTCCATTGCCCGTGAGCCCGATATGGTCCAGCAGAGAAACGCCGAAGAGTTTGTCCTCATAGCTCCAAAAGTTGGTCTTGCCCACCGAGTAGGTGTTGCCGGGGATGGCATAGGTCACAGTGAACCCGGAGGTGACCAGTTGCGGCGCACGACCGGCATCGCCCTTGCGGATCAACTCGGCGGTAAC
>JAKJDB010000433.1 GCA_022706175.1 Candidatus Zhuqueibacterota bacterium
CAAACCACCCTTTCCGCCGTCTGTGGGATTATGGGGCAAGCCGACCATCGTGAACAACGTCGAGACGCTGGCGAATATCCCGCAGATCATCCTCAACGGCGCCGCCTGGTATAAATCGTTGGGCACCGCCGCGAGTCCGGGCACCAAAGTGTTCACCCTGGTGGGCAACATCAACAATCCGGGTTTGATCGAAGTGCCCATGGGCATCACTTTGCGTGAGATCATCTATGACATCGGGCACGGGATTCCCAACGGCAAGGGCTTTCTCTTTGCACAGTTGGGCGGAACCACCGGCGGCATTCTTACGTCGGAGCATCTGGATCTGCCGCTGGCCACCGAGACTTTGCGCACTATCGGTTCCGGCATGGGTTCCGGCGCTCTGCTGGTGGTGGATGACAGCCAGTGCGTGGTTGATCTGGCTAAAAACTTTGTCGAGTTCTTTAATCATGAATCCTGCGGCATCTGCACCATGTGCCGCGAGGGCAATGGCCGCTTGCTGGAGCTGTTGGAAAAAATAACCGACGGACAGGGCCGCCTGCAGGATATCGAGCTGATGGAAAACCTGGCCAACACCATGATGCGCGGCGCTTTTTGCGGCCTCGGTCAGGCGGCGCCGGTGCCCATCCTGGGCTGTCTCAAGTATTTCCGTCAAGAGTTCATCCAGCATGTGAGCGACAAATTCTGTCGATCCGGCAAATGCACCATCCATTCCGCTGCAACGACCCAGGCAGCCTAATCAACCGTTCGGTAACTGAAAAGGGAGGACCTTGCTTTGAACAAAGTAACTTTGAAGATAGACGGACGAAGCGTGACGGTGCCGGAGGGAACGATCGTCCTGGATGCAGCGGAGAGGATCAACATTACGATCCCGCGATTGTGCCACCATCCGGATTTGAATCCGGTTTCCGCCTGCCGCATTTGCGTGGTGGAGGTTAAAGGCGACCGGCTGCTGCGCACTGCCTGTTCCTGGAAAGCGCAAGAGGGCATGGAAGTGAGCACCAACTCGAAAATGGTGCGCGATTCGCGCAGAATGGCCATGGAACTGCTGTTGTCGCGCCATCCCATGCGCTGCACCGAATGTGTGCGGAACGGCAGCTGCGAGCTGCGCGCCTGTGCGGATCAGTTGGGTATCCGCGAAATCAGCTTTGAATATCATCAGCGTCAGGGCGGCCTGGATACATCCAGCCCATCCATCGTCCGCGATCCTTCCAAGTGCATTCTCTGCCGCCGCTGCGTGCAGACCTGCACCATGGTGCAGAGCGTCAGCGCTCTCGGCATGGCAGGCCGTGGATACGAAGTGTGGGTGGACACGCCGTTCGCCCAGGGCATGGCGGATGTGCCCTGCGTGGCCTGCGGCCAGTGCATTGACCGCTGTCCGGTAGCCGCGCTGTATGAGAACAGCCACATTGACCGCGTCTGGCGTGCGTTGGATAATCCCAACCTGCATGTGGTGGTTCAGACGGCGCCGGCGGTACGCGTGGCAGTGGGCGAAGAGTTCGGCCTGCCGCCCGGCGCCCTGGTGACCGACAAGCTGGTGGCCGGCCTGCGTCGTCTGGGCTTTGACAAAGTGTTCGATACCGACTTTACCGCAGACCTCACCATCATGGAAGAGGGCTATGAGCTTTTGGGCAGGATCAAGAACGGCGGCAAGCTGCCGCTGTTGACCTCCTGCAGCCCGGGTTGGATCAATTTTATCGAGCACTTTTTCCCAACGCTGCTGCCGCATGTCTCCAGCTGCAAATCTCCACAGCAGATGTTCGGCGCTCTGGCCAAGACCTATTATGCGGAAAAGATGGGCATCGATGCGAAGAACCTATATGTCGTTTCAGTCATGCCCTGCACTGCGAAAAAGTGGGAGAGCGGCCGGCCGGAGATGACCTCCAGTGGTTTCCAGGATGTCGATGCGGTGTTGACCACCCGCGAGCTGGCGACCATGATGAAACAGGTGGGCATCGATCTGCCCAACCTGCCGGATGAAGAGTACGATGCGCCGCTTGGTATTTCCACCGGTGCAGCGGTGATCTTTGGCGCCACCGGCGGTGTCATGGAGGCCGCGTTGCGCACTGTGTATGAAGTGGTGACGAAAAAGCCTCTGGAAAATGTTGACATCACGGCGGTGCGCGGCCTGGAGGGCGTTAAAGAGGCCGAAGTGGATCTGGACGGTCTAAAAGTACGGGCGGCCGTGGCCAATGGCCTGGCTAATGCCCGCAAGCTGATGGACAAGATCGTCGCCGGCGAGGCTGATTATCATTTTATCGAGATCATGGCCTGTCCGGGCGGTTGCATCGGTGGCGGTGGTCAGCCGATCCCCACTTCCATGGAGATCAGGAAAAAGAGAGCAGAGGCGATTTACAAGGCCGATCGCGGTCTCAAGATCCGAAAATCCCATGAGAATCCGGCGGTCCAGCAGCTGTACAAAGAGTACCTGGGTGAGCCCAACAGCCACCGGGCCCACGAGTTGCTGCACACCCACTACTCGGCCAAGTGATCGTTCTATCTGCTGTTGGCGAAGAAGGATCTGTTGCTTTACCTACGGCCCGGGACGCGTCTGTCCCGGGCCGGTTTGTTTAAATCCGGCAAAGGCGGCGGCGTTTGCTTTTTGTGTTGATTCTGCTTGCAAAAATTGCGTTTTTTTTATATTATTCACTGCGTAAACCGGCTTTGCCGGCGAAAAATTCTATTCTGGTTGCAGGCATTCATCGGCAGGCGGCCAAACGACCGGGCCGGCGCCAAGAATGTCGTCTCCTTTTACGAGAATAGACATGAACCTCTCCACTGAACCGCTTATCCTCGTCATCAATCCAGGTTCCACCTCCACCAAAGTCGCTCTATTCCGTGGCCGCCATAAACTCACCGAAGAAGCGCTCCGGCATACGCGGGATCAACTGGCCCGTTTTCCCAAGTTGTGGGATCAGTTCGATTTTCGCTTGAGCGCTGTGCAGGCGTTTCTCGCCAAGCAGAATCTTCCTGCATTTTCCCTGCAAGCGGTGGTGGGCCGCGGCGGCCTGCTCAAACCGGTCAGCCGCGGAACCTATCAAGTTACCGACGCCATGATGGAGGATGCGCGCCAGGGTGTGCAGGGGGAGCATGTCTCCAACCTCGGCTGCGGCCTGGCGTTGGAGATCAGCAAACTCTATGGAGGCCAGCCGCTGGTGGTGGATCCGGTCTCGGTGGATGAATTTGATCCTTTGGCGCGCTATTCCGGACATCCTCTTCTCCCTCGCCGTTCGCTTTCGCACACCCTCAACCTGCGCGCCGCTTCCCTGTGGGCGGCTGAACGGCTTCATCTGGATCCGCTGGCGTGCAATTTTGTTGTGGCCCATCTGGGCGGCGGCATCTCTATTGCGCCGATCCGCGGAGGACGCATCATCGATGTCAACGACGCCTCCAGCGGCGGCCCGTTCTCTCCGGAGCGCACCGGCAGCCTGCCGATGCAGCCTTTTATCGAGCTGGCTTTTTCCGGTCAATATGACAAAACCGCTCTGCAGAAAATGGTGATGGGAGAAGGAGGGCTGGTCGCCTATCTCGGCACGACGAATGCGGAGGAGATCGAAGGACGGATCAGTCGAGGTGATGTCAAGGCGAAAGAGGTGTACCAGGCGATGGCCTATCAGATCGCCAAAGAGATCGGCGCCATGGCCACGGTGCTGTGCGGCGATGTGGAGGCGGTTGTGCTGACCGGTGGCCTGGT
>JAKJDB010000434.1 GCA_022706175.1 Candidatus Zhuqueibacterota bacterium
GTGCTGCAAATCACAGGGCCTTTGGTGCGGGTGCGTGAGGATGAGTGCAAGGGTTGCGGCCTGTGCATCGAGGTATGCCCTGAAAAAGTGCTTTTTGAACAAACGCATTTAAACCGGATGGGCTATCACCCGGCCGGCTATCGTGGTCAAGGATGCAGCGGATGCGGCTATTGTTTTTATCAATGTCCGGAGCCGGGCGCGATCACGGTGTATAAAAAAGGGTATGTTGGAGAGGAGGTACGATGATATGGCCAAGCAGCTCATCAAGGGAAATGATGCTGTAGTCAAGGGCGCCATTCTGGCCGGTTGTCGGTTCTTTTTCGGTTATCCGATCACGCCTGCCTCCGAGATCGCAGAGGATGCTGCTTATTATCTGCCTTTGGTCGGAGGCGTTTTTTTACAAGCCGAGAGTGAGATCGCGTCCATTAACATGGTGTATGGCGCCGCCGGATGCGGTGTGCGCACCATGACCGCCTCTTCCAGTCCGGGCATCAGTCTGAAAATGGAGGGCATTTCCTATTGCGCGGGTGCTGAGCTGCCGTTGGTGTTGGTGGATGTGAGCCGTGGTGGGCCGGGTTTGGGCAATATCGGTCCGGAACAGGGCGACTATAATCAAATCGTCAAAGGCGGGGGCCACGGAAACTATAAATTGATCGTGCTGGCGCCGAACAGCAGTCAGGAGATGTGCGATCTGACGATGCTTTGTTTCGAATTGGCGGACCGTTACCGCACGCCGGTGGTATTGATGGCCGATGGTTTTATCGGCCAGATGATGGAGCCGGTGGAATTTCCGCCGGCGGTGGACCATCTGCCGGAAAAACCCTGGGCGATCCAGGGCGATGAGCAGGATGAAAACCGCATCATCACCTCCATCCAGTTGGAACCCGAGTTGCTGGAAAAGCACAACCAGCATCTGCAGGAGAAATACGCTACGATCAGCAAGCACGAGGTGCGCTACGAGGATTACCAGGTCGAGGATGCCGAGTTCGTGATCATCGGCTACGGCGTGGTCTCACGTATTGTGCAGACCGTGGTCGATGATCTGCGCAGCCAGGGCAAGAAGGTGGGCATGGTGCGGCCCATCTCGTTGTGGCCTTTTCCTTCCGCGCATCTGGCCGAGGTGGCGGCTAAGGTCAAAGAATTTCTGGTTGTCGAATTATCCAACGGTCAAATGGTGGACGACGTGCGCCTGGCCGTGGAGTGCCGAATCCCGGTTCATTTTTACAACCGCATGGGGGGCATGGTCCCCTCGACGGAAGAGATCACCGCAAAGGTGCTGACTCTTTTGGAAGGGCGTTGATATGGTCGACAAAGTGCTGGCCAAGTCGGACAGCTTTTACAGGATTTATGAGCGCAACACCGGCGCGAACAAGGAGAGCACGCACTATTGTCCGGGCTGCGGCCACGGCGTGCTGCACAAGCTCATCGCCGAGGCGCTGGACGATTTTCAGCTGCGCGAGCGCACGGTGCTGGCCAGTCCGGTGGGCTGCAGCGTGTTCGCCTATTATTACTTTCGTGTGGGCAATGTGCAATGCGCACACGGCCGCGCTCCGGCTGTGGCCACCGGCATCAAACGCAGCCTGCCTCATTCGATCGTCATCAGCTATCAGGGCGACGGTGATCTGGCGGCCATCGGCGGCAATGAGATCCTGCAGGCGGCCAACCGGGGTGAGAACATTACGGTTTTCTTTGTCAACAATGCCATCTATGGCATGACCGGCGGCCAGATGGCGCCCACCACGCTGGTGGGGCAACGCACCACCACTTCGCCCTACGGACGTAATCCGGGCAACGAGGGCTTTCCGATCCGCATGTCCGAACTGATCAGCCAGCTGGAGGCGCCGGTGTATGTGGAACGGGTGGCGTTGACCGACGCCAAGAACACCAACAAGGCGCGGCGTGCGGTGCGCAAGGCGCTGCAGCTGCAGGCGGAGAACAAGGGATTCAGCCTCGTCGAAGTTCTCTCCGCCTGTCCTTCGGGCTGGAAGATGACGCCTGTTCAGGCCAAAGAGTGGATCAACGATTCTCTGATCAAACAATTTCCCCTGGGCGTCTATCGCGACCGCAGTGAAAGCGTGCCGGCCGCTGAAAGCAAACGTTTTGTCTTTCAGAGCGCGGATCTGTGGAACAAGTTGGATATTCCCACCCAGGAGCCGCTCGCATGCGGTGATCAGCCCTGCGCCGGGCCGCAAGATAATCCGCGCATCAAGCTGGCCGGATTCGGCGGCCAGGGCGTGCTGGTTCTGGGGCTGATGCTGGCGCAGGCGGGCATGCAGTCCGGATTGCAGGTCTCCTGGATTCCATCCTATGGGCCGGAGATGCGCGGCGGCACGGCCAACTGCCACGTCAATTTGTCGCATCGCCGCATCGGCTCTCCGGTGGTCTCCCGTCCTACCGTTCTGGTGGCGATGAATCTGCCGTCGCTGGAGAAATTCGAGGGGGAGGTGGCGGCCGGTGGGCTCATCATTTATGATTCCTCACTGATCAACCGGCCGCCGCAGCGGAAGGATGTGCGTGTCCTCGCCATTCCCGCCACCGAGATGGCGGATCAGCTGGGCAACACCCGCATCGCCAACATGGTGATTCTCGGCGCCTATATCGCGCTCACCGGCTGTCTGTCCAAGGAATCGATCGCGGCTGCGCTTCCGGCAGTGGTCAAGCGCAAAAACCTGGTGCCGCTGAACCTGCAGGCGCTGGAGAAGGGGATGGAATTTGTTGTCTCTTCGCTGCATTAAAATGACGCTCAGCCGTCGATCAGCCGGTTGAGGGACAACGTGTTGGAACTGAAACCATTGAATACGCACTCCAACGGGGCGGGCGGGTCACTGAGAGAGAAGATTTTTAACGACCTTTTGCCTTTTGTCAACAAACCGGGTCGCTACATCGGCAACGAGGTGAATATCCTGCGGAAAAATCCGGACGAATGTGCTGTTCGTTTCGCCCTGGTCTTTCCCGATGTCTATGAAGTCGGCATGTCCTACCTCGGATTTCCGATTCTTTATCATCTGCTCAACCGGATGCCGGGTGTGTATGCTGAACGCGTGTTCGCCCCATGGACCGACATGGAAGGGCACATGCGCGAGCAGGGGGTTCCTCTTTTTTCCCTCGAGACGTTTTCTTCCTTGCGCGATTTCGATGTGGTGGGTTTTACGCTGCAGTATGAGCTGCATGCCACCACGCTCCTCAACCTGATCGATCTGATCGGTGTACCGGTGTGGGCGAAAGAGCGCAGCGACGGCCCTCTGTTGCTGGCCGGCGGGCCTTCAGCCTTCAATCCGGAGCCCATGGCGGATTTTTTTGATGCGTTCGTGATCGGCGATGGGGAAGAGGTGATCCAGGAGATCGCCGAGTTGGTGGCCGGCGGAAAGAAACAGGGATGGGATCGTCCTGCCCTTCTTCGCGCGCTGGCCGGCCTGCAAGGCGTGTATGTGCCCCGCTTCTATCAACCCGCCTATGACGCTGCCGGCCGGTTCAGCGGGCTGACGGTCACAGAGCCCGGCGTCCCTGAAACCGTCCGCGCCCGCATCGTTGAAACATTGGCGCCGCAGAACTATCCGGAAAAACCTCTGGTGCCGGTGATTCCCACCACCCACGATCGAGTCTCGTTGGAGATCGCTCGAGGCTGTTCGCGCGGCTGCCGTTTCTGCAACGCCGGCATGATCTATCGGCCGGTCCGCCAGCGGC
>JAKJDB010000435.1 GCA_022706175.1 Candidatus Zhuqueibacterota bacterium
GCGGCTCACCGCCAGACCCCAGGGTCGGGGGGCGTACTCCAGCATCTGTCGCCACAGCGTTTTGCCGTTGCGCAGGTCGAGCACGGTCAACTCGTCGGCATTCGCCACGGCCACGGCATTGCCGGCCACCGCCATGGCGACGCTGTTGGGGCAGGGATGTTCCCAGATCGGTTTCAGCGGGCCGGAAATTTTTTTCCACAGGGGTGCGAAAAAGCCGAGGTAGCGAGTGCCGGCAACACAGTCATTCAGGGTTTGTTCGTCGATGCGCGGCAGACACAACAGTCTGCTTTGATTGACCCAGAGGACGTCCCGGCCGCCGCAATGGGTGTGCAGCAGTTTGTCGGTAACCGTGGGATCAAAAACCATTTGATCGGAGCGGCTGTAAAACGGTTTGCCCGCAGCCACGACCCGGTTGCCGATAAGATACAGCTCCCATCCTCTGGGGTGTGTGGTGTCGCAGGTTTTAAGCGGCTCTGGATCGTTCAAGCAAGCGCCGGTGGAGAGATCATAGACGGCCGGCGACAGCGAGGTCCCTCCAGCCAGATACAGTTTATGGTCGTGAATCAACAGGTGTCCCTGTACGCTGGCGCCTGTTCGCGCTTCACGCAACAGGTGGCCGGAAGAGTTGTTCTGCCAGATCACTCTTCCGGTCTCTGCGTCCAGGGCATAGATATAGACGCCATCATAGTTGAGGATGCCGGCGGCGACATAAGCTATGCCGTCTTCGACCAGCACGCCGCTGGCCCCTGGCCAGGTCGACAATAGATTGCCATAGACGGGAATCTTGCGTTCACTCGGAGCAATGCGAAATCTCCAGGCCATTTGACCAGTGCGCGCGGCAAAGCTGTAGATCCATCCGTCGCCGGAACCCACCAGCACGTGTCCGCGATGGACGGTAGGTGGAAAACGCACGGCCCCTCCGGTGTGGGCTTTCCACAGCCGTTCACCGGTGATCTCATCCAGAGCGTTCACGGATCCATCGCTGCCGGCGTAATAAATCAGGCCGTCCACAGTCACAGGGGCGGTCAGTTCAGCCCGCCAGGGATGGCCGAGGATCGCTGTGCCGGGCATCTCCGCCGGGCTTTCCGCAAACCGCCACAGAGCCCGGCCGGAATCTGCGATCGTTGCCGTTGTCGTGACATTGCCGATGTTGTTCTTGCGGAAGGTGGGCCAGTCGGCCGGATCGTGCAGCAGGCTGGAGATGCTTTTTGGATCGGTGACGGCGGTCTCCAGCCGTTCTGAATCGGCGGCCGTGGGATAAAAGTTGAAATCGCCGGCTGGTCCCAGTGCGGTGAGACCATAGATGGAGAGCTGACAATCGCAGACAAAGGGCCACCAATAGAGATGACCGTTGGCGATGGTGACGCCGTCAAAACAGGGTGGACGCATGGGCGAGATCCATTGCGGGCGGCCGGTTTGAACATCCAGCCGGACGGTGCCGTCATCGGCGCGGAAAAAGACGGCGTCCGCGGCGCCGGTGGGACGGGTGCAGGCCCGTCGCGCAATCGGTAGATCGGCGAGGATATCTCCGGTCAGCGGATCGAATTTTTTGCTGACGTTTTGCCGCCAGATGCCGCCGATGCCATACAGACCGTCGTCGCGCAGGACCAGTTGAAAATTGTTGAATGGATTTTCCCAGAGCACGCGACCGTCGCGGGCAGAGACCGCCAGCAGTTTGTCGATCTGCGGACCGGCGAAATAGAGCGCCTCATCGCTGCACATCACATAGTTGCGCGAGCGCCAGTTGGTCTCCCATCCCTGGCGATGCAGATAGGCGCCGATGGCGGTGAACAACTCTTTCGCGTTCTCCGGGGTCTTGCGCCACAGTTTTTTGCCCGAGCGCGCATCCAGGCAGGTCAAATAGGCGCCGAAGCGGAACAGAAAGACGCGGTCGCTGTTCATGCACAGGGCACGGCTGTCGATAGGTTCCTCTTCGTGGTAATGCCAGGAAATTTTTTTGGTTTTTGCATCGATGGCGAAAAAATCCCGGCCAAATCCCCATGGGTGATCCTGTTGATTGAATCCCGGCGAGATGGCATCCCAGGGCCAACCGTGTTTTTCCCGGTCCCAGCGCATCACCGGATCTTTCATCTCCTGTTCGCCGATCAGTGCGTAGAGCGTTCCGTCCTGCAGGGCCATCCATTTCCAGAACGTTCCGCCGGCTTTTACGGCGTCCGGAGCGATCTCTCCTTTCCATTCACCGGTACGGCTGTCATACAGCTTGCAGGATCTGTCGTCGCCGACGTACAGAAGGTCCGGCGTCGCGATGATGGTGTTGCGATGCAGCATGATGCCGGGGACCAGGTCGCGCTGCCAAAGCAGGGTGCCGTTGTAGCCGTTGAACGCCACCAGTTTGTTCAGATAGGCCTCTTCGCGTTCATGAAAGGCGATATGGCCGAATCCTTTGAACAGCCGGCCGGCTGAGGCCACCGCTACCTGCGCCGCCGGAGCATAGTGCGGTTCCGCCAGAAATTGGGTTAGGTAGGGCGCCACGGCGACCTTGTCTTTTGACTGCGGATTATTGTCCGGACCATGGAGCGGATGACTCCAATCATCGATGCCTTTGGGGAAGGGCTTGGTCCATTCCTTTTTTCCTGTGAACGCTTTGCCCCCGGGCCGCAGCACACGGTGGATTTCCTTATCCCATTCGGAGGGGGATCCCTGTTCCAGGATGACCGCATCGGCCAGGTTGTCCGCCAGATGGATGCGGGATGAGGCTCCGGCTTCGATATACACTCGCGAATTCAGCAGACTCGATTGATCCGCCAACTGACGGTTGCGCGCCACACGGTGCGGATCGGCCACCTGAAGGTAGATCACTAGTTCGCTGTGTTGCGCCAGCTGCAGCGTTTGGCTGGAGAGGGTGTCGCTGAGCACCACAGCGATGCCGCGAGGATGATCCAAACGAGCCAGGACTCGATCCGGCGCCCAGCCATCGCCGCCCGATGGAATGGCGTTTTGCTTTTGACGGCAGCCGACGCTCAGCGCTATGATGCCGAGAAACAAGGGAAGAACCATCCTTGACCTTTTGGACATGGTGCAGCACAGCCGCGGACAGCTCCCACGTGTATGCGGAAATGCGATTCCTGCACTTTTCATGGCAATGATCTCCTTTTTTTCTGAAAAAGGATGATGAGCGCGCCGGCCAAGATCGATACCGCCGGCAGGATCAAGAAACAGATCAGCACTTGCGAAGCGACACGTTTACCAAGGGCTGCTCTTGTCGCGAGCTCATTCGTATGGTTCGCCTCGGCCATTCCAACGATTGGATTTAAAGGAGGGACGTAAGGCTGTGGTCCGGCATTTCCGCCAGACCGCATTCTGGCGATTCGATACAACTCTATCTCGACCAGCGGATTTTCCGGATCAAAGCCAAGCGAGTGAGCCACCTGCGCCTGCGTTTTTTTTGTCCAGGACAGGGGGATCATCGGGCCGAAAAGCCAGGAGCGGTCCAGATCACATTCGCAGTCAGCGCCCACCAGCGAAAGCAGATGATAGATCGCCTCTGCGGTGATTTTATTTCCCTGCAAGACCGGGCCCATTCGGCGGCCGCGGCCGTACAGGACGACGGCGGTGGGTTCGATCCCCTGCTCGGACACTCCCAGACTCCACAGCAGCACACGTTCCTGCTCATGTCGGGAAGTCGGCAGCTCGAGCATGGCCGGCGGCGCGGTTG
>JAKJDB010000436.1 GCA_022706175.1 Candidatus Zhuqueibacterota bacterium
GCCTCCTCCATGGTGAAGGACAGGGTGGTGGCTTCGCCGGAAAAAACATTCGCCGCAGAGTCTCCCACCAGCAGAATATCAACCGCGCCGTCGAGCAGAGAGGCGAAACAGTAATCATAAGCGGTCAGCGCGGCGATCTTTTGCTCGCCCTTGAGCGCTACAATTTTAGGAACGGTTACCGCTGTTTCCATGACATTCTTCCGGGCATTAAAAAGGGCTGGAGAGGGAAAACCGATTGAGAGTGCCCACCTCACCCAGCGAGGACAGAGCATAATCGATGTGAACGCTGCGCCAGACAAGGCCCAGACCGATGGAAGCCCCGGCAAAGCGATCTTTATTGCCGCCGACTTGGAGATCCTGCCCCACGTTGTCATAGCCCAGACGCAGAAACGCCTGCGGGCTCAGGGTGAATTCTCCGCCCAGCGCGCCGTGCCATTTCTCGTCTTGATACCGGTAGAAGGTCAGACTGAGATGCAGAGGCAGATGCTCGAGCTTTTTGGCCAGGCCGAAACGCATCGACATGGGCAGGTCGTCTTTATGAGTGATAAAAGCGGAGATGGGCCGGCCCAGGTTGAACACGCCGGCTGCCAGGGTCAACATCCATTGGGGAAAATGATAGAGAACACCCGCGTCTGCGGCCACAGCGTCCGCCGAATAGGTTTCAATGCCCGCACGGATGTATTTTGCCGAAAGGCCGATGCTGAGGTTTTGCACCGGCTGCAGGCTGTAGGTGGCGGCCAGACTCAGACTGTTGGCGGAAAAATTTCCCAGCACAGCGCCGGTGCCATCGGTTCTTTTAAAATCCCCATAGTCCATGAAGGAAAGGCCTACCCCCAGATTGCCGGGGCCGAGATGGGGCTGGACAAAACCGACAAAACCGAAATTAAAATCCAGCAGATGCTTCATGTAGGTGAAACTGGCCGCCCGGTCGGTCACAGTCGCCACGCCCGCCGGATTATAATAGATGCACTGGACATCCCCATCCATGGCGATGAAAGAACCGCCCATGCCCGCAGGCCGCGCTCCCACCTGGGTCTTTAAAAATTGAAACCCCGTGGCGCCCGGAGAGTCCACCGCAGACGCGATTCCAACCAGAGTGACGATCACAATAAAAACCAGTACGGTTCGCATAGTTTTTCCCAAGTTTACGCCGTCCACGTCACCTCGCCCTGAAATAGCATGAGCCACCTGTCGGAATCGAACCGACGACCTGCTCATTACGAGTGAGCCGCTCTACCGACTGAGCTAAGGTGGCTTGATCATTCATTAGTGATGTATTTTCAATTAATTTAGTTAAAAGCCGCTATTAAAGCAAGAAAAATTTCAGCTCACTCCTGAGGCGCAGAGGCTTGCTGCATGCCGCTGAGCAGCAAGTATCCGATGGTCACCACAAACAGACCGACCACCAGGGCGACGACCGTCACCATAGCGACGGTGGCCAGCAGGTCCGCCGCAGGACTCCGTTCCACCGACCTGACTCTGTGGCTCACCATGATATCGTAGAGCATTTTGCCCGACAGGATCACAAAGAGCATGATCCCCAGCATGATTCTGGGAAAGGAAACGGGCTTTTCATGCATCCATGCGATGGGAGACAGCAGCCAGATCAACAGCCCCCATTTGCAAGCCTCCCAGACAATCGGTTTTATTTTGCTCCAGGCCACACAGCTCCTTTACAGATCTTTGCACTCATCGTCGTTCTCTTCATTCAGCCAAAAAGCGTCGCGGATATGATGGATGGACAACTCGCCCTGCTGCAGGCGCAGCGCGATCACATCATAACGGCAGTCCACATCGTAGAGTTCATGCAGCGCACGGTAGCGCCGGGCGGCTGAGATCATGCGCTTTTGTTTGCGCGGTGTGACCCAGGCTTCCGGTTCGCCGAAACTGCTGGAGCGGCAGGTTTTCACCTCGACAAAACAGAGGTACTCTCCTTCGCGGGCGATGATATCGATCTCACCATGGCCGGCGCGGAAATTGCGCGCGAGAATCGTAAAGCCCTGCGCCTGCAGATACTCGACTGCCTTTTGTTCTCCAAAGGCGCCTAACCTTTTGGCGTAGCTGGAAGCGGCCATGGCGACAGATCCTGCAGCTGTTTGGGATGAAAAGAGCGGCGATGGATGGGACACCAGCCCCATCGCCGGATGGCGCGCAAATGCTCGGCGGTCGGATAGCCCTTGTGCTTGTCGAAACGGTATTGAGGATACAGGTCGTGATACTCCACCATCCGCTGATCCCGCGTCACTTTGGCGATGATGGAGGCAGCCGCTACACTCAGGGACAGACGGTCGCCCTTTATTAACGTCGTGGTTGGGATAAAAGTTTCCGGACTGCCGCGGCCGTCGATGAGCAGGTGGTCAGGTGTGAGGTTAAGGCGGCGCACGGCTTCCAGCATGGCGCGATAGGTGGCTTGCAGGATATTGATTCGGTCGATGACCTGTTCCGAGACCATGCCGACGCCCACAGCCAGGGCATGGGTGTGAATCAAAGCCACTGCGGCCTCGCGTTGCCTGGCGGTCAATCGTTTGGAATCATCGATGCCCGGCAGCGCGGTCTGGCCGCGGGGAAAGATGACCGCTGCTGCAACCACCGGTCCGGCCAGGGGACCGCGGCCGGCTTCGTCCACTCCGGCGATTTGGATATAGCCCCGTCGCCAGAGAAGACGCTCATAGTGTAAGAGATCCACGCTCACCATGCCGGAAAATAGCCCCATTGATGAATGACCGGAGGAAAAGCGGCTCCGCCTGATTCGCACGCTGAGCCGGTTCGGCAAAAAGCGATCGCACAAACACAAGTCTCCCCCGTTGCTGTCAAGCCGTTCGTGTTACCGGGGCCGCTTTTGGCGCCTCTTTACCGTCGCGGGATCAGGGCCGTGACGGCGGGAGAGGCAGTTCAGAATGATCCTTGCCGCCTGTATCGTCATCCCGGTTGAAAATAAACCAGGCCAGCAGAATCGAGGCGCCGCCTCCGCCCAGAGCCCACCAGGATCGATACCATGGTTTGGATAATTTACCCAGTTGAAAAAAAAGAGTGTCCGTGCGTCCGGCGTGCACCTGAATGACCGTCTGCAGATCGTCATGGCCGGGTGCATGCAGCAAAAAGTCAAACTCGCCGGCGTTCAGGTTTAAAAAAGCCGCAGGCGTGTTCATGGACACCGACTTGCCGGAACGGCGGTCATAGCAGACGGCGATGGCCGCTGATGGATCAGACTCGATCCACAGACTGCCCATGTTGGCCTGTCTGACAAAATGGTACTGCTCATACAGATCCGGCGGAATCAGATGCGTATTGAGTTCGCGTCCCGGATCGATGGCCACCGCCTGCTGCAGGTGGCTGCGAATGCTGTCCGGCTGTCCATTGAGACGGATCAGAGAAAAAGCATAATACAGATGCGCATCGAAGCGATCGGAGGCCGGCAGGGTCGGATCGGACAGAGCCCGGCGCATGATCGTCTGTGCGGCCTCGAATTCGGCTTGGTAAAAGGCTTCCACGCCCTTTTGGACTCGATCAACCTTAACGGATTGACCATAGCCAATGGTTCCCGCCAGCATGAGCAGCAGCCAAAGTAATTTTTTCATCTTAGGAAGATCATCTTTCTTTGCGCGCTGAAATCAGGTCCGTTCATTTTGATCAGATAAACGCCGGAGGCCGCAATCCGTCCGGTTTCATCGCGAC
>JAKJDB010000437.1 GCA_022706175.1 Candidatus Zhuqueibacterota bacterium
AGATGATGGTGGTGCCGGCCTCGTAGACCGGTTCCGCCAGCCGATTGTAGATCGCAATGGGCCCCAGTACCGCCACCAGACAACCGATTACATACCACCCTTTGCGGATCAGCAGGGAGATGAAGGGCTGGAGGGGTGATTCCGTTTGATCTGAAAGCGCCGACCGTTGTTCTCTCATCTTATCCTCACTTGGCCCGCAAATACCACACATAGACGCTGGCGATGACCGCGACCTCATGAGCCACCTTGACCAGTTCACGCCACTGAAACCAGCGGTTCTGCAGCAGCACCACCACATCCCCAGGCTGCAACACAGGAACCTGTTCCCATTGATCCTTATCTTTCAGATATTTCTCCATATCATAGACGAGAATCCGTTCGTCCTCCGACTCGACGCCATCGGTCTCGATCGGCAGCCGGGCCAGGCGCACCTTTTTCAGATTGGCGAATTGCGTCGGGCCGCCTGCCTTGGAGATCAATTCCAACAGATTGGTGTTGTAGGCGACCCGATACTCTCCCGGAGACTTGACTTCACCCCATATATGGACGTCCATCTCCAGCCGTTCTTCTTTGCCGAGCACATAATCCGGCGTGCGCTGGGTCTCCTGCGCCACAGCCGCCGCACCCATCAGCAGCCATAGAAACACCCATGCCGTTCTTCCCATCTTTCGACCTCGAGTCTCCAGGTTTATTTCTCCCTCAACCACCTTAAAAATCAGCATCATTACACGCTGCCGTCAATATATGCAAGCTTTATGCCAAAAAAAAGATGCGGCTCACCCCACCAGGAATTCGCCTTTTTTCGTCAGATTTTCCAGCCCGTATTTGCGAATCTTGTTGTACAAAGTGCCCCGGCTGATGCCCAGCGTCGAGGCGGTCCGGCTTAGATTGCCGGAATGGTGATGAAGGGCCTGGCCGATCAACGACTCCTCCACCCGATCCAGCTGAAAAGAGGACAGATTCAATTGCAGCAAATGGCCGTCCGCCTCCGCTGCCGTGGTCTGAATAGCCTGCTCCTCAATCTCCGCGCCCTCTGAGAGTACCACCGCCTGAATGAGCGTACGCTGCAGGCCACGCACATTATCATCCCAAGACGATTCCGCCAGCCTCCGCATCGCTCCGTCGGACAGGTATTTTCTCTCCAGACCAAAATGGCCGGCCAGAAGGGATAAAAACAGGTCCGCCAACTGCGGAATATCCTCACGGCGTTGGGCCAGGGAGGGCAGTTCGATCACGCCGCCGGCAATGGCCTGGCGGAAATGTCTGCTGGCCTGACCGGAATCAACGGCTTGCTCCGGCAAGTGCATGGAGGTTCCGATCACACGAAGACCGTTTCCAGGGCCTAGCGCCGCAGTTTCCTCCTGCTCGGCCATAAAGGCGACGATGCGATTCTGCACCGACAGCGCCAGTCGAAAACACTCCTGCAAAACCAGCACCCCGGGCTGTTGCCGGATGAACAGCCCACGGCTGTGTCCAAACAAATCGAGCAGCGCCTCAGCGCCGGATTTATTACGGCAATCATAAAAAGTCAGCGATTCAAAACGGCGCAGACTGAGAAAATGGAGGACTCGGCTGTAAAAAGTTTTTCCCACGCCTGATTCGCCGACCAGCAGCAGCGGCGCATCTGTTCGCGCCAACAGGCCGAGCAACTGCATCTGCCGCCGCATTTCCGACTCTCGGCTGTTCACCGGCTGCAAATAACGCTCACGCAGCCACTGGTTGCGCCGCGCAGCATCAATCTGTTGCTGAAAAGGACGATCGAAAAGCACTGCCAGAGAAGCGGCAACCTCTTCCAGCAGCAAGGGTTTGAGCAGATAATCATAGGCCCCGCGCTGCAGCGCGCGCACCGCCAGGTCCAGATCGGCCTGCGGGATCAATGCCAGGATCGGTTTCCCAGCCAGTTTTTCCGCCATCAGCTCCAGCAGCTCAAGCCCCCGTTCACCCAAGGACATATCGATGACCGCTGCGCTGAAAACCGTGGTTCGCTGCAGACAATAGCTGACCTCCGCCTCTCCAGAGGCGCGCACCACCTTAAAATGGGCGGCAGCCAGATCCGCGGCAATAGCCTCTGAAACCCCTTGATCCGGCGATACCAATAAAATGGTTCTCCACTCCTCCATGAGCAGAACTCTCCCTTTTCAGGAATTCACCACCAGCTCGTACCGATCCGACAAACAAAGCTTTTTAATGTCTACAATAATCATTCCTTAAATAGGGAAAAAGTATCAACGTAACCACTTGATTTTTAATTAGGAAAATTCTACGACGGCGGGCCATTGGCAAAAAAACTGGATTAACCTGATACAGTGTACTAAAATGATACATTTTAGATAGGTGCATTGTTAACAATTGATTGAATAGATTGAACCACACCCTTGTACAATTTCAGAACAAAGCTCACCATAATGGACAATGATGAAAAAGGGGACTCAGGCGGTTGGATTGCGGCGTTGCTGATGCCGGTCAGGGACTTTCCACAGCACGATCCATCCGATCACCATGTTCAGGGTCAACGCGATCAGAGCGGCCTTGTATTTGAAATGATCGCCGTAATCGCGCAGGAGAAACGTCGTGGTGCTCCAGATCAACGGCCCGATAACTGCCGCCACTTTGCCGCTCAGGGCATAGAGGCCGAAGAATTCGCCCAGGCTCTCTTTGGGAACCAGAGTGATCAGCAGAGGTCTGGAGGCGGTCCAGGTGGAGCCCATCAGGGCGCCCACCACAGCGCCGAGGATCCAGAACAGCGTGCGGTTGTTGGTGGCAATGATGGCACAAAGGATCAGCACCCAGAGCACGATCACCCAGTTCAGGGTCTTTTTCGGCCCATAATGATCCGTGAGAATGCCGCACAGGGCGGAGCCGATGATGGCTGAGGGGATGACAAGGATGAAAAAATTATTGGTCTCTGCAAGAGTGAATCCCACCACCGACTGCACATACACACCCATGAATAGAATCACGGTTTCGATGCTGTCCGAGTAGAGCAGGGTCGCGATCAGAAAGCGGACCAGACCGGGGTGCTTTTGCGTGTCGGTGAGCGTGTGATACACCCGTTTGTAGGAATCGCGCAGCCGCCAGGTGGAGTCGTTTGTTCTGTGAAACTTGGGTTCAGCCACAAACAGGAAAAGCGGCAGAGCAAAGATCAGATAAAAGAGTGCGGTGGGTATGAACACCGCCACGGTGCCACCGGCCTTGATGCCGGCGAGGCGTAAACCGAAGAAATCGCCCTCCACGAACAGGCGGGCGACCATCAGCCCGGCAATGGCGCCGAGATAACCGATCGCGACGCCGTAACCGCTGATGCGTCCGATGGTTCGGGGAGTGCTTACCGAAGGCAACAGTGCGTTATAGAAGACCAGGGCGCCCTGATAACCATAGTTGGTCAGCACATAGACCAGGGTGACCAGAATCATCAGCAGGGTGACATCCTGCAACGAGGCGCCGAGAACGCCGATCAGCGCTGTGCCGGCAATGCACAGGCCGGAGAACAGCGCCAGCGGCAACAATTTACGGCCATGATGATCGGACCAGTCTCCAAGAACCGGCATGGTCGCCGCCACCAGGATCATGGAAAACGAGTTGGCGATCGAGACATAGGCGTCGCTCTGCTGCAGGTTGATGATGATCCAGGTGCTAAAGTAGAGCGATACGATGTTCATCGAGTAGG
>JAKJDB010000438.1 GCA_022706175.1 Candidatus Zhuqueibacterota bacterium
GTTCAACACTATGCGCGCCTTGCGCTCGCTTTTGAAGATTTTGAGTTTTTTCACTGCCGGCGTTCTACCGTAGACCTCCTGCTCCAGGAGGCGGAGTATCTCCGGCCGCCGTTTCGACCACCAGTCGGCGGCCGAGGTCACCCTCGTGCCATCACTGCAGAGCAGGGGATCCGGCAGCACATACGCAGGCACCCCGGATTCGTCATAGTTGGCGCCGGCGGGCTGGCCGAAGCAAGAGCGGATTACAACCATTAAACAAAAGAGAAAAAAACCTGGGTGGGTCATGGCTCCTCCAGTCTAAACGTTCGACAAAATAACCATTTTTTTTATTTTTACCAACCCTTTTCTCCAAGGGCGGGAAAAAAGAAGGCTGAAAAAAAAATTAAAAAAATCGATAATTTTCCTTGCGTATATTAGAATTAATAGGTATATTAATCTACACAATAACTGTACACCATAGAAATGCTTTTTCTGCATGCTTTACAAGTCGATAGCTCTAGTGTCAGATCTTGAAACACGTATAGATTAATCAGATCGCAGCCGTGGTGGATGTTTACGCCTTGGTATGCGATTTTTTTTTTGCATAGCAGAATTGAAGCAAGTGTACACTTTTCGTCGCAGCGACGAAAATTTTTTACAAAAAGAAAGGGAAACAAAGAATGGAACAGGGAACCGTAAAATGGTTTAATTCCGAAAAAGGCTACGGTTTTATCCAACGCCCCAACGGCGCCGACGTTTTTGTACACTACAAAGCGATCACCGGTGACGGCTTCAAAGCCCTCAACGAAGGCGACAAGGTTCAGTTCGACGTTGAAAAAGGCCCCAAAGGTCTTCAAGCTACCAACGTCAGCAAAATCTAACCTCGGAAACAACCGTTCTCAGCTAATCGGTTCTGACCGATGTAAAAAAGCCTTGCAGAATTTTCTGCAAGGCTTTTTGTTTGAACAGCCGTACCGCCAGGCGGTCAAGGCTCAAGGCCTTCCATCCGCTGCGCCACCAGTTGGGCGATGTCCAGTACCTGCGGGCCAGCCCCCCCTTCACGCTCCTGGCCGGCATCCGCCAGCATGCCAAGGCAGAACGGACAGGCCGTGGCCAACCGCGCCGCACCGGTGGCCTCGGCCTCGCGCAAGCGCAATCGGTTGATGCGCTCCCCCACTCCCTCTTCCATAAACATGCGGCCGCCGCCGGCGCCACAGCAAAAGCTATGGCTGCCATGACGCGGCATTTCGACGCACGCTCCGCCCTGCAGGGCCTCGAGCACCTGCCGCGGCGCCTGATAAATTCCGTTGTAGCGGCCCAGATAGCAGGAATCATGATAGACGATGCGCTCGGACGAGCCTGCGGTTTTGATCCGTCCGCTGCGCAACAGCTCGGCAATCAGCTCGCTGTGATGGACCACCTCGAACCGTCCTCCGAACGCATCATACTCGTTTTTGATCATGTGATAGCCGTGCGGACAGGCGGTCAGAATCCGTTTGAATCGATAGCGACTCATGGTGCGCACATTCTCCTCAGCCAGCATCTGGGCGACATACTCGTTGCCGCTGCGCCGGGCAGGATCGCCGCAACACTTTTCCTCTGTGCCTAAAATCGCAAAATCTACGCCCGCGGCGATCAATATCTTTGCCAGGGCGCGGGAGCTCTGTTTGCCGCGATCGTCGAAAGCGCCGGCGCAGCCGACGAACCACAGATACTCGGCTTCCCCGCGCTCCGCCATCAATGGAACAGCCAGCCCTTCGCACCAGCGGGCACGTTCATGAGCGCCGAGGTTCCACGGATTGCCGTTGGTCTCCAGACCGCGAAAAGCGGGATTCAATTCTGCGGGAAAGGCGCTCTCCATCATCACTTGAGCCCGCCGCAGTTCCACCAGAGTGGGAATATGTTCGTTCATAACCGGGCAGACCTGCATGCAGGCGCCGCAGGTGGTGCAGGCCCAGAGTTCATCCGGCGTCACCGACTGATCCATCATCGGCTGGGAGTTCGATTCACCGCGCAGCAAAGTTGTTTTTTCCTCTAGGAGCTGTTTGCGCAGGTGCATCATCACCGCCTTTGGCGACAGCGGCTTACCGCTCTGGTGAGCTGGGCACACATCCTGACAGCGGCCGCAATCCACACACGAGACGAAATCAAGCAGGGCTTTCCAGGATAGTTGCGTGAGACGCGTCGCGCCGAACTCTTCGCTCTTATCAAAATCTATCTTTTGTAAAAAACCGATCGGCCGGCGCGAACGAAAAAAAATATTCACCGGGCCGGCGAGCAGATGCAGATGTTTGGATTGAGGGATCAGCAGCAGAAAGCCGAGCACCATGAGGATGTGCAGCCACCACAGCAGCCGGCTCCAGCCGGCCCATGCGGCCGGTCCGAGTCCGCTGAATAGGCCAGCCGCCGCTGGTGTGAAGGGCAAGCCGGGGACAAAAAATTTCCCCGCGTGCAGACCCTCGACGCCCTGTCCCAAAAGATAAGTGGCCATCAGGCCAAAGATCAATGCCAGCACTGCCGCGCTGTGCCACGCGGGCGAGAGGTGCTGCGGACGGATCAACCCCTCCGGCCGCAACAGATAGCGCCGGATCGCCAGTCCCACAACCCCGATCATGGTGAGCAGGGCGATCCAATCCACGGCCATAAACCACAGAGTGTTGAACCGGTTGTGTCCCAACAGGGAGAAATCGCGGGCAAACGCGCCGATCACCTGGTTCATCGTGGCCACACTGAACAGCACGAATCCCCAAAACACCAACGCATGCAGCACGCCGACCACAGGCCGGTTGCGAATGGCGCAGGTCTGGCTGGCCACTTTGGCCGCCATGTGAAAAAGCCGTTCCCAGGGACGATCCCAGCGTGCATCATCCGGTGCGCCGCAGCGGACCAGCCTGATACGGATGAGAAGCTGTCGGCAGAAAATGCCGATGCATGCCAGCAGCAGCCCGAGCAGAATCCAACGTTCCAGTACGGTTCTCAT
Source organism: Candidatus Zhuqueibacterota bacterium (assembly GCA_022706175.1). The sequence continues at coordinate 2,960 of JAKJDB010000438.1, forward strand.
GTCAAGGCGCTCCTGTTACGCTGAACGTTTTTTAATTTCAGCGGTCAATGCCGGCACGATCTCGAACAGATCGCCGATCAGGCCATAGTCGGCGCGTTGAAAAATGGGCGCGTTCGGATCCTTGTTGATCGCCACGATGCAGCGGCTGCCGGACATGCCGGCCCAGTGCTGAATGGAGCCTGAGGCGCCGATCATAAAATAGAGATCCGGCGAAACCACTTTGCCGGTCTGCCCCACCTGTTCGCGGTGCGGCCGCCAGCCGCTGTCCACCACCGCCCGCGTGGCGCCCACAGCGCCGCCGAGCGCATCCGCCAATTCTTCCACCAGGGCGAAATTTTCCGCGCTGCGCAGCCCACGGCCGCCGGTGACCACCACATCGGCGTCCGCCACATCCACCCGGCCGGCGTCAGTCGCTGCCGCCGGGGTCACCTGCAGTGGAAAAGCGCCATCAGTGACCGGCAGCGGCTCGAACGCCGGCACAGCGCCGGGCCGCCGCTCCATGATCGACAAAACGCCCGCACGCAGCGACACCACGTTTTTGTTTCCTTTGAGCACGAATCGACCCTGCACTTTGCCGGCAAACAAGGGCTTGGTCGCGGTCAGCGTTCCATCCTGCATCGTCACCTCTGTACAGTCCGCCAGGCAGGGCGCAGACAACGCAGCCGC
>JAKJDB010000439.1 GCA_022706175.1 Candidatus Zhuqueibacterota bacterium
TGCGTTCCCGCAGAGAATGAACCGTTCGCCAACGTACGCACCGCCCTGCCGGCCAGGTCATACACGATCAAACGTATTTCACTCTTTTCAGTCAGAGAGAAGGCAATCTGAGTGCTGGGATTAAAAGGATTGGGATAGTTCTGCATCAGCGCAAACTGCTGCGTCACGGCCGGATGGTGTTCTTCGACCGCTGTGGCCGGCCGCAAATTTATCTCCAGCGTCAGATCGTCAGGCGGCAGATCCGTCCAGATGGAGGTCAGCGCCGAAGCCAAGAGCAGCATGTTCTGGTCGCCGCTGGCTTTAAAAGTATTGATCAGCGCCTGGATCTGGGATGTCATGACCTCATTGCCGCTATAGTGGGCGATCAACGCGTTGGCGATCGCGGGGGCCACCAGGGCCGCTTGTTGAGCAGGAATGCCATAGCCGCCCTGTTCAGGCGGCGAAGTCAAGATGGCGATGGCGAGCTGATTCACTCCGGCGGTCAGGAATTCCATGGCGTATTGCGGAAAAGCTTTCCCGCCCAGGTCATACTCGATCGTTTGTACATTCTGCGAGGTGAACTGCGCCTTTAAATCCGGCTGCAAAACCACCGTCCGCACGGGTACGGGATAGCTGAGCAGAGAACCGGTTTCGACATCGTAAAGGATCGATCCATCGGACCAGGCCATCATGGAAATATCTTGGGCGTGAAAATGGCCGGTGAAGACCATCTGCAGTCCAGCCTGTGCCAGTTGCTGCGAGACTGTCTGATAACCATCAAGGACATAGTCGGAGAAAAAGGTCTTTTGCCCGATGAAATGCTCCAACAGGCCATGATGGACGAGGCCCAGGGCGACCTTGCCGTTCTGCCGGGCCTCTTGCAGTTTGCTCAGCAGCCACGCCATGGTTTCGCTGGAGAGGCTTCCGCTGGTCACCGGCGAAGTGCCGGTGTTCTTTCTATACTGACAAGCATCGATGCCGAACAACCAGATGCCGGGGACCGGCTCGGTCACATAACTAAGCGAATTGGGATCGCGTGCCACAGCCTCGTGATAGCCGAAATCGGCATAAAACGCGGCAAATTCTTCCGGGGTGATCGATGGCACAGGGACGACGTTCGCGCCTTCGAATTTAACGGCATCCGGATTCATGATGTCATGATTGCCGGGTACGACATATACGGCGACGCCGGTTCTCTCCAAGTCTGTCAGATGCCGAACCATTTTTTCATGGTTGATCTTTTCTCCATCCTTGGTCAGATCTCCGGGAATGAATAGGAGAGTGGGTTGCTGCTGTTGGATGATTCCAAGTGCCGCTTTAAAAATGGCCTCGCTTTCGGCGAGCATTTTGCGGTCCTGATTGAGGTAGTCTTCGAAAGCGCTGCCCGACGTGCCCAGCGAACTGTCATAAAGATGCGGATCGCTGATGACGCAGATTTTCACCGGTGCGTTTAGAACTGCAGCCGGTGCGGTCTGCAGGACTATGCCGGCTAAAATCAGTGTGAGGATGTACCATTTTTTCATGTCTGGTTTCTTTCTTTTAAGCCATGCCCTTTTTTTCCTGCGAGCTTGCCTAGATCTCGCAAGTGATTTGCAGCTTGGAGTATATCGTCTGTGGTGATGTGGGATGTGCCAAAGGGCGCTTGATCCTGTACCGGATGCCGGCCGTTGAAAAGGTACCGTCTTATAATACTAAAGTAAGGCTCTTAATCCAATCATTTTTTGAACTTTTTGTTTTCGGACCTTTCCATCGACCGCTTTTGCCGTTTATCTAACGCCTGCTAACGCAAGAGTTTCGCGAGTGGTTCAATGGCTTTGTTTTTGGCTAAACCATTCTTTATAAAAATATATCCATCAGCCGCGATCCAGTATTTGCCTATAATAAGCCTTCATGTCTTTCCAGCGATAATAGGGCATCCTATCGGTGGCTACCGGGATCTTGGCCTCCTTTTCATTATGCAATATTTTTACAATAACATCACCCGTTTTTTCATTCCGGTAAAAAATGAGCTGCAGGTTGGCGGCCATCGGGGTTACTTTGAAATCACTCCAGACCTTGTCGATGTTTTCAGGTTCAGGCCTTGGGGCATCGAGGCCGTTTACGCCCATTAATGCCAACAACGGGCCCAGGTTACTATCGTGACCAAAGCGCAAATCGGCCGATGGATGGCCGTGCGTGATCGCGCTGTCGGCACAATCCACTATGTTTCGCAATAAAAGCTTGGCGCTTTCTATGGCCTCCCGGCTGTTAAAATCATAGTACCACTTCATATTTACGGTTTGCCACAGGGTAAAAATTTCATCTTGAGTAAAGATATCGTACAGATCGATGCTCAAATGATCCAGGTCCTGAAGATCCCCGGCTATTTGGAAAATATTGATAACCAGAGCAGCGGGATTTTCAATATGCTCCTTGACGTACAGGGTATCGGAAAAAAGGGTGGCCATGAAAGCTCGCATAGGGAAGCGCTGATTCAGGTAATCATAGGCAATGGCCTCAAGGGAATCTTTGCCGGCCGTTTTATACTCGGTATTGAGATACGAATTTCTATCGGTGGCTTCCCTGGTGATCTCTATTTTGGGATTGAGTTCTTTTAGCCGCTCATTATTCGCCGCCATGGAGAGTATGCACCGGGGAACGACCGTTGATCTGGCGTAAATGGTGCATGCCCGGCCATTGTTAGTGGAAAAAACTTCAGGATACGAGCGAAACATGCGTTCGGCGATCTCTTTCTGCTCAATGACGCCGCGGGGCGTCAGGGCTCCGTAACGATTTTCCGCATCCGCTGCGATGACTTTTATCCTTTTGTACACGCTTACGCCCAGATCCGTCAGCTTGCCGGCCTCGAAAGCCTCCCGGAAAATTTTCTCCGGGCGATCATAATATCCGGCTGTTGTCAGCCATCTCGAGCCGTGACGCCCGAAATGGCTGATGTAAAATGGCCTGTACCCTTCAGGCGCAGGCGTGAGAGGAGTTTTGACATAAATATAGGATTGTAAAATGCCGCCTGCATGCTGAAGATTGCTGAGTAATTCCTCCTTGGTCGTTTGCGCCTCTGCTGGGAAAGGCAACAGCATAAAAGGAAAAGCCATCGCCATGAATATTCTTCCAAGGCCGTATCGAGCTGTCTTTACTTTAATGCCAGTCATGATTCCACCTTCTCCTCTGGGTTTAGTCAGGCCATGACGGTTTTCTGGATTACCCGGCTGTTCATCAACACATAAACATCTTTCATCGTGCACGCCCTTGCGCTTGACACTGGTTGCATGGACGGATTTCAAACCATTCACCACCGTATAACTCTGGAATGGCAACATTAAAACCCGTAGCTTCCAGTTCTTTGCCCGTTTTTGTCACGATGGTCTTTCCCTCCATACTTATTACCGTGTACTGTTCAGCCGGGTCGAGGTATTTCACGGTTATAATCCGTTTCGCTTCCACGGCGCCATGCCTGAAAACGGCAACCATTCCGCCGTTTTTAGTTTCGGTGTTCAGCCGTTGGAAGCCATCCCACATTCCTTCCTGCGGTTCGCCGAAACCGGGCAAATCCTGGCGAAAACTCATGACGTCATATCGGGTTTGCATGGTCTGCAGCCAGTCGGCAAACGTGCGGTATTTTTTCACCTCGGCGGG
>JAKJDB010000013.1 GCA_022706175.1 Candidatus Zhuqueibacterota bacterium
TGCCGCTGCGGACCACCGGCCATATTGCTCCACCGGGTTGAGATACCGCTGCTTCATCCAGCTGTCCGTAAGCGGGATGTGCGCTTTTCGTCTCGCTGAACCAACCCGATGCATCGCGGTCAGGCCAGTCCGCTCCCAACTTTTTCGCCAACAGCGTGATAATCTCAGCGTCGGGCTTGCTCTCGCCCAGAGGAGCGATGGCCTTGCGGATGCGTTGAACGCGCCGCTCCAGGTTGGTGAACGTTCCCTCCTTCTCGGCAAAGCTGCAAGCGGGCAAAACCACGTGCGCCGCCTGCGCCGTTTCTGTCATGAACAAATCCTGAACAATCAGGAAATCCAACCGCGCCAGCGCCGGGGCCGCGGCCATGCTGGCTGCCAGATTTTCACCCATCACATACAGGGCACGCAGCGACGCCCCTGCCTGCTGCACCATCTCTGGCAATGTTTTGCCCGGTTCTTCCGGCAACGGACAGTTCCAGATACGGCTGAAATGATCGGCGGCCGAACGGTCAGTGAGAAATAAATGGCCGGGCAACAGTTCAGCGGCCATACCCATATCGATGCTGCCCTGCATATTGTTGCTGCTCATCAGCGGCAAAAGTCCGCACCCCGGTCTGTCCAGGTTGCCGGTCATCACCGCCAGATTCCACAGCGCATGCACACAGGCCAAGCCGTCCGCTTGCTGGGTAATCCCGTCTCCGTATACGATCACCGCGGTTTCTGCGCCGGCAAAGCCTTCCGCCAGCGTGTAAATCTCCTGAGCGGTGACTCCGGCTGCCGCAGCGGCGCGCTCAGCCGTATAGGCGGCTAATTTTTCTTTCCAACCGCTCGAAAGAGCGGCCGGCGGCCGCTGCCACCCGTTGCTCACGATGGTCTGCAGCATGGCCTGCAGGATCAACAGATAGGTGTTGGGGCGCGACCGAATTTGTTGGGTATAAAATCGCGCATGATCCTGTTCGTGGCTGTCGATCAGAAAAACCCGGCTGCCTTTTTTTGCCGCCTGCAGAATGAACGATCCCAGGTTGGCTGCTTGCGTCTTGGGATTGGCGCCGACAATCAATATGGCCGCGGCTTTTTCCACATCGGTCAATGCGGCGCCCGCGGCGCCATAGCCCCAGTGCGGCAGCAGGCCGCGAACCGTGGGGCCGGCGTGCAAACGCATCGCAGTGTCCAGATTCGCGGTCTGCAGAACCGAACGGCTGAACCGGGCCAGCAGAATCTGTTCTTCATTGGTGCATTTCACCGAACCCACGACGCCCACCGCATCGGCGCCGTAACGCTCCTGCACGCGCTGCAGGCCTTGGGCGGCAAAGGTGATCGCCTGCGACCATGAGGCTTGCTTGAATACTCCGTTCTTTTTGATCAGGGGATGGGTCAATCTCTGCGGATGATGGATGAACTCGTGGCTGTTCCAGCCCTTGATGCAGAGCGTGCCGCGACTCACAGGGTGGGAACGTTGAGGAAAGGCTGCGCACACACGATTCTGCTCAACCTCTAATATCAAGCCGCAACCACAGCCACAAAACGGACAAACGGTTGATACATTCACCGGATCGGCTCCTCCTGAGAATGCGGTCTGATTCGTTCGAGAGAATAATGCTACTGCTTGGTTAAACGGGTCCCGGTGTGTATAAACTTGATACTAGGGCTGATGCACTGCCTGGTCGGTCAAAGCCCTTCAGCGCGTAGGAGGGTGATTCTAAAAATGAATCAACTGGTGATCAGATTCATTATATTAAAAAGAGGGCTAAGACGCAAGCACTTTTTTTCTGCACGGTAAATATTCAGCCTTAAAGGGTAGGCCTTGACTTGTTGTTCGAGATTTGTTATTTTTCAAACAAACCCGCCCCCTTTTTCATCCGCCCCGATTGTGAGGATTCTTTTCATGCTCAAAGAAACCATCCAAGCAGCACGCGGCCAGATCAAATCCACTCTGGTGCTCAAGAACGGCCGGGTGGTCAATGTCTTCTCCGGCGAGATCGAAGAGGCCGATGTCGCCATTTACCGGGATACGATCGTCGGCATCGGCAGAGGCTATGCCGGAGAGGAGGAAACGGACCTCGCGGGCCTGTATCTGTCGCCGGGCTTTATCGACGGCCACGTGCACATCGAAAGCTCCATGGTGGAGGTGCCGCAATTCGCCAGAGCGGTAGTGCCCCTGGGTACGACTTCGGTGATCGCTGATCCTCACGAGATCGCCAATATATTCGGCTACGAGGGAATCCGCTACATGATGGAGGCCAGCAAATACAATCCACTCAACGTCTTCTTTATGCTCTCTTCGTGCGTGCCCGCATCTTCCCTGGAAACCGCAGGTTCCGAGCTCCGGGCCTTTGATCTCTTCCCGTTCCTGCGGGAAAAGTGGGTGCTGGGTCTGGCAGAGGTCATGAATTATCCCGGTGTGCTCAATGCGGAACCGGATGTGCTGGACAAGATCAAAATCGTGCCGGACAAACGGGTGGATGGTCATGCACCGGCGCTGTCCGGCAGAGATCTGAACGGCTATATCGCTGCGGGGGTGCAATCCGATCACGAGTGCACCACCGTGGAAGAGGCGCGGGAAAAACTGGCTCGCGGCATGTTTGTCATGATCCGTGAGGGTTCGGGGACCAGGAACCTGCTCGATCTCCTGCCTCTGATCAAGCCGGAAAATGAGCGACGTTGCTTTTTTTGCACCGACGACCGCCATCCCAACGACATTCTCAGCGAAGGGCATATCAATTTCATGGTCAAATCCGCCATTCGCGCAGGCCTGGCGCCCATCACCGCCATCCGTCTGGCCACGCTCAATGCCGCTGAATACTTTGGCCTGCACAAGCTGGGCGCGATCGGACCGGGAAGGCTGGCGGATTTGGTGCTATTCGATAATTTCACCGATCTGGCCATTCGCCGAGTGTACAAGAACGGCCGGTTGGTAGCCCGGGACGGCGTCCCGGTGTACGACCTTGCCAATCGCCCTCCAGCCACTCTGCGCAGCTCGGTGAATATCAAATGGCTGGAGGGCGATGAATTCATCATCCCCAGCCGCGGCCGCCGCTGCCGCGTGATCGGCATCGTGCCGGATCAGATCGTCACTAACAGCCTGGTGATGGAGCCCACGATTCTTGACGGACAGATCATCTCTGACATCGAGCGGGATCTCTTGCGCCTCTACGTCGTCGAACGCCACCGGGCGTCCGGCCGTATCGGCAAAGGGTTGGTGCATGGATTTCATCTCAAACGTGGCGCCCTGGCCACCTCCATCGGCCACGACAGCCACAACATCATCGCGATCGGCGTTAGCGATAACGACGTGATCAAAGCGGTCACCACGATCAACAAGATGGGCGGCGGCATTGCTCTGGTGCACGACGGCCACGTGATCGAATCGCTGGAGCTGCCCATCGCCGGTCTCATGTCCGACAAGCCGCTGGAGGAGGTCAGCAGTCGCACCCGCTCTCTGGTGGCCGCCTGCCGGACGCTGGGCGTGACGCTGTCCGATCCCCTCATGACATTATCCTTTATGGCCCTGCCGGTGATTCCGCAGTTGAAATTGACCGATCAGGGCTTGGTCGATGTACGGACTTTTACCCATGTCGATCTTTTTATCGAATAGCCACGCGCTCCGCTAGAGCGGTTTTTCTTAGAAAAACCCTTGACCGGTTATGATTTTTTAAATACATTGTATCGGTCAATTATGCGTTTTAGCACCTCCCGATTTGGCGTCCAATGAAATGAAAAACCGCAAACTGCTGATCGTCGACGGCGATCCTAAAAATCTTCGTATTCTCAAAAACCATTTTACCGAGGCCGGTTATCAGGTCGATGAGGCCTCTGTGGATGAAGAGGCCGTCCGGCTGATTTCACAAACAACCTATAACGCCATCCTCACCGATCTATCCGGCGCGCAGATCGACGGCCTGAAAATACTTGAACGGCTGCAGGACGCTCCCCGCAAAGAAACCGCTGTTTTTTTTCTGACCGCAAAAAACGATGTCTGGAATCGGGTGACCAGCTTAAAACGCGGGGCCAAGGATTTCATCGTCAAACCGGTGCACGTACGTGAAATCGCCGCCAGAGTTCAGATGGTGCTGGATCGCCTGGAAAGGCGGCAATCGGACAGCCCTCCGGCCCCGGCCTTTTCCGGCCGGCTGCAGGATTTCCGCCTGAGCGATCTGTTGCAGATTCTCAAGGATGAAAAAAAAACCGGCACGCTGACGCTCTATAACGATAACAATCAGAACGGGCGATTGGACATCGACAACGGCGCCCTGATTCGCGCCGTCTGCGGCGTTTTGCAGTCCAGCGCGGCAGTCGACCAAATGATGTCCTGGGGAAAGGGCCGTTTCTCCATGCGCTTCACTGCGGTTGAAAAAAACGGTGCCGCGCAGCAGGAGGGTCACGTATCGCAAGGAGCCCAAAGGATGGAACAACGCGAAGAACTTTTACGGCAACTTCCTTCGCTTGATAGCGTATTGGTCACCACCAGCAATTTTAAAAAAATCGTTTCGCAAAAGACCCTGGCCGGAGACTTGGACTATTTCATCCACCTGTTTGACGGTAAACGAACGCTCGGCCGGATCATCATGGAGAGCACGTATGACGAAATAACCTCTCTCGGCCGAATCCTGAAATTATATCAGCTCGGATTTCTCAGCGTCGCCCAAAAACAACCGGAGCTCTCGTCTGCGGCGTCGGATCGGGTTGAACCGCCGGCCCCGAGACCTTCGCAGGCGAGCGTCGCGCAGAAGGAAGCCGAAGAGCCGCTCGCCGACGGTTGGCCGGAGGAGACTGAGGAGGAGACCGTGGCCAGCCTGCAACAAGATGCGCTGAATAGTCTGGATCAGGAAGAGCTCGATAGCTCTGATTCAGAGCCGGAACCGGAGGATACGGAGGATGAAACCGAGCTGGCGGTGCAGCATGACTTTGCCGATGACGGTATCAGTGAACTGCTGACTAAGGACTTGACCCAGTGGCGCAGCGACTCAGGATATGATAAAGATCTGTTTTATGAATTGCGCAGCGCGGCGGAAAAACAGCCCGGCTTTCAAACCCCTCCCGCCGGCCGCGAGCCGGTTGAAGACGACAGCCAACTTCTGTTCCCCACCCTGGAAATGCTGGAACAGGAACATCCGGCCGATGCGCTTTTGACCCTGCCCGGCGAACCGGTGTTCCCTGCACAACAGCCGGCCGCCCCTCTGGACCTTGCGCCGCCGGTCGAGCCGCCCAGCCACGCTGCGCACCGGAACAAAGAACAACACGCTGAACGTTTTATTCCCGGCTATGGCCACGTCCTCGTCCTCGGATCCAAAGAGGAGGTCCGCCGACATATGGTCGCCAGCCTCACCTCAAACCGCGTGTTCGTCAAGACCTATGAAAATCCCGAGTGGTCAGACCTTCTTTATGGCGCGGCAGACTTTAAAGGCGGACATTCTCTCAATATACTCAGCCTGTCCCTGGAAAAAGAATTCACCGGAGTGCTCGAATATTTTTCCCGTTCGCTGCTCGGGTACCTGCTGCTCATCGACACCATGCCCGGCGATTGGAACTATAAACGCTACCTCATTCAGGCGCTGAAGGGCACTCTGGCCGTGCCGTCCATGATCATCATCCCGGCGCAACTATCCATTTCCTCTGGTTTTTCCGAACACGATTGGCGCGATCGCCTGGGTTTGCCCGACGATCAGCTGTTGGCCACCCATGTCGAGTTCGATCCCATCACCTGCAAACGCTTTATCTTTCGCTTGATCGAAACCTATTACCGCAAACGGATCGTCAGTAGAAAAAACAGAACAACAAGGAGCGCGACGATTTAAATGGGCGCATCGCCGACTCGCATCGACTCCTCCCGGGTGCTCCTCGTCGATCAACCTGGACCAGAGCTGGAACAAATTGTTCAGTGCTTGAAAGAATACAATGTGACAACCATCGTGACGGACACGGCGGCTGAAGCGTTGAGCTGTTGCGAACATCAAGACTTTCAACTGCTGGTTTCTGAACGCACGCTGCCCGATATGGATGGATTTGATTTTTTCCGCCAGGTGCGAGAAACCGCCCGGAACAAAGACCTGCCCATCATCGTCTTGACCCGTGAACTCGATTTGGAAGAGCGGATTAAAAGCATGTCCCAAGACGTGGATGATTACATCCTCAAACCCTTTTATCCGGAAGAGGTGGCCGCACGGATCAATACCGTTCTTCAGGAATCGCTGCAAGCCGCCGACGGATCCCTTGGCGCCGATTGCCCCTTGACCGGTCGGCTGGAGGATATACCTCTGCTCAGCCTGCTGCATCTTTTGGTCCGTACGAAAAAAACCGGCAGGATTCTGCTGTCCGTCGATCCGCAGTCGGGCCACATCGTTTTCAAAGACGGTTCGATCTGGGACGCACAATGGGACCAGGACCGTGGCGAAAACGCTCTCATCAAACTGCTGTTGCAGTCCAGCGGCGGTTTTCGTGTGCAGCTGCTTCCCGAGATCCTCGAAGAAAGCACCATTCCCTACCCAGCAGCAGAGGTGTTGCGATGGGGAGCCGAGTTGCTGGCTGCGAGCCGTCGTTTGACCGCTTTGATTCCATCGCTGGAAACCGTGGTATCCTCCACCGAAACCGCTTCGCAATCCCGGGAGTTGAGTGAACAAGAGTCCGGATGGATCCGTCATCTTCAGCACCCTCAAACGATAGCCTCTTTGTTGCATCAGCTGGAAACCGCCGGTCAGACGTTGACCTTCTGCCAAAGCCTGTTGGAAAAAGGGCTGATTGGCATCACCGCCGCAGCCACAGAGCGCCCCACGGATAGGCCCCTATCAACCGCCAAGCGATCCACAGACCGGCAATCGCTGCTCACCGTTTTTTTTCGCAAGAGAAGCCATAAATCCTCACAGAATTAGTGTTGTAAACGTGCGCTTCCGTGTGCGATCAATCCTCTTGGGCATCCGTCTTGAGAAGGAACATGGCGTGGGTTTTATGATGTTACTCCTGTTGCGGATTTTTCTTATCCCTCTATTGCCGGCCCAGGCCGGCGCGGAGGATACCCCCTCCCTGTCGCTGCAGAGTCATATCCAGCCGCCCTGGATCATTCAGCATTCGCCGCAAGATTCTGCGCTGGCCAGGGACATTCCAAGAGTGCTCGACGCCATACTGCCGGACATTCAGCGCGATCTGGCGATGCATGCCGCGGGTCCCTATGCGATCGTCATCGCCCCCTCCCGTGAATACTATAATCATTATCTCATCTCGGGCTTGCCGAAATGGAGCGGCGCCTATGCCGTTCCAGCGATGCGTACGCTGGTGATGAAATCTCCACGCTGGGATCGGCCGGAAAATGACTTTGGCAAAACCCTGATTCATGAGATGGTCCACCTGCTGCTCCACGAGCGCATCAAGGGGCAACCGGCGCCGCGCTGGCTCGAGGAGGGCCTGGCCCTTTTTTATGAAGAACCCAGAGACTGGGACTATCCGCTCGCCCTTTCAAAAGCCCTTTTTACCCGCTCCCTGATACCCCTTGACCAAATCGATGCGGTGCTTTCGTTCCACCCAAGCCAAGCGGCGCTGGCCTATCAGGAAAGCTATTCGGTCGTCAACTATTTTCTCGGCCTGTATGATCTCGACGGTTTGCTGATTCTGCTGGAGGGCCTACAGGCTAGAGAATCCCTGGAGGCGATCTTTGTGCGGGCTACGGGAAGCCCCTTTTCCGCCTTTGAGCAGGAATGGCAGCGGTATGTGCAAGACCGTTATTCCTATCACTGGCTCTCTGAATGGGATACCTTCCTCTGGCTTTTTATCCTTCTCCTCGCCGCCGCTGCCTTTCTCTGGATCCGCCGGCGCAATCGGCGGACGGTTCAAGAGTGGGCGGAGCCTCAGACGGCGGCCCCCTCGACCGGGAGCGCCACCGCAGAGGAACCAGGCCCTTTGAGCGCAGCGGATGAATCTTTTATTGAAAATGATGATCCGGATGTGTAAATTCCTGTAATGAAGAAACTACAAAACTATTTAGAATATTTGCTTATCCTCCTCGTCTCCGCGGTGATCAACCTGCTGCCGTGGAGGTGGGCACTGGCGTTCGGAAGGGGATTGGGGTATTTTTGTTTTTACATCGTGCCCATCCGTAAAAAAGTGGCTTTGGAAAATCTGCGCCACGCCTTTCCGGAGCGATCTGAGGAGGCCCGGTATCGCATTGCGCGCAACACCTACGTTCAATTCGGCCAGACGATCATCGAGTTTATGCTGGTGCCGAACACCGCTGGCGCAGCGCTGCGCCAGCGGGTGCGCTTTGAACCGCCGGAATTTGTCGAGTCCGCTAAAAAATCGCCCTGCGGTGCAATCTGCATGAGCGGCCACTTTGGCAACTGGGAACTGCTGGCGGCTGCGATCACCGACGCCGGCATCCCCATGAGTGCGCTCGTCAAAGAACAGCGCAATCCGCTGGTGGATCATTATATCGCTCGAGCGCGGACGAAAAAAAACATCGAAACCTTTCCCCTGGGAATCGCCGTGCGCGGATTTGTCAAAGCGTTGCGAGAAAAAAAATTTGTCGCCGTTCTCGGAGATCAGGATGCCCATCGCGAGGGAGTTTTCATCCCTTTTATGGGCCGGCCCGCTTCCACCGCCAAGGGGGCGGCCATATTAGCGTTGAAAACCGGTGCGCCGATGCATTTCGGCGCTGCGGTTCGCGCAGCAGACGGTACGCACACGATTTACCTGGAGACGATCGATCATTCGGATTTGACCGGCGCAACAGAGGAGAACATTCGCATTCTGACGCAACGCCATGTTCAGCTCCTGGAAAAGTATGTGCGGCAATGGCCTGACCACTGGTTTTGGATGCACCGGCGGTGGAAAACAAAACCCGATGCCTGACCCGCGCAAAATCCTGGTCATCCAGACCGCCTATATCGGTGATGTGATCCTGGTGACCCCGCTGTTCAGCGCATTGAAACAGCACCTCCCCCAGGTGTGGATCGAATGCCTGACCACTCCAGCTGCTGCGGAGGTGCTGCGGAACAATCCGCACGTGGATCGCCTCATCGCCTATGATAAACACGGCAGCCGAAAAGGGCTGAGCGGCCTGTACCGCCTGATGCGAGAGCTCAAGAGCAACCAGTATTATATGGTGCTGGCGCCGCATCGTTCGTTGCGCACCGCGCTGCTCGTGCACAGCACCGGAGCGCCGATACGCATCGGCTTTGACAAAAACTGCGGCGCTTGGTGGTATACGCACCGCTGCCGGTATGACTCGCAACAGCACGAGACGGCGCGCAACTTGAGCCTGCTCTCCGCGCTCGGCATTCACGCCGATTCGCTGCCGCCTGAAATATATCCGGATGCAGAAAACCGGACGGCTGTGGATCAGCTTACGGCCGATGCGCCGAAGAACAGTCGCTGGGTGGCCCTGGCGCCCGGATCCGTCTGGCCCACTAAACGCTGGCCGGAGAGCTATTACCGGGAGCTGGCTGCACGCTTGACCGCCGACGGCTGCACCGTGTTCCTTCTCGGCGGTCAAGAGGATCGCCCGCTTTGCCGGCGCATCGCCGAGGGTCTTTCCTCGCAGGTGGTGGACGCTTCAGGAGCGCTCTCTCTGCGGGCCTCGGCGGAACTGCTGCGGCGCTGCAGGATTCTGGTCACCAACGACAGCGCGCCCATGCATCTGGCGTCAGCTGCCGGCACACGGACCCTGGCCCTCTTTGGGCCCACCGTGCCGGCCTTTGGCTTCGCTCCCTATGCCCGCGAGTCGGTGGTCCTGGAGCGGACGCTCGAATGCCGCCCCTGCACCACTCACGGCAGCAGGCGGTGCCCTATTAAAACCCACGCCTGTCTGGCAGGGATAACCGTTTCCATGGTTTATGATCAGCTGAAACAAATGACAAGTAAAAGATGAACGGTATAACAGAAATACTCAAAATCGACCCGGAGAAACCCCAGGAACTCCTCGTGGGACGAGCGGTCCATGTGCTTAAAAACGGCGGCGTCATTGGCTATCCGACTGAAACCGTTTACGGCATCGGCTGCAATTTTTTTCATCAGGAGGCGGTCGATCGCATCTACACTATGAAAAAACGCCGACACGACAAGGCCTTTATCCTCATCGTCGCGGATCCGCTGCAGGTTCGAGACGTGGTCGCCGAAATTCCGGAAAGTGCGGAACGGCTGATGGAAAATTTCTGGCCCGGCCCGTTGACCATTATTTTTAAATCTGCGCCGCATCTGCAGCAGTCGGAGTTTCGCCGCTCTAAAACCATCGCGGTGCGCATACCCGATTGCCGCATCTGCCTGTCGCTGCTCAAAGGGTGCGGCTTTCCCATCGTGTCCACCAGCGCCAACCTTGACCAGCAGACGCCGGCAGACACCGCCGGCGAGGTCCTTGCCCTGTTTGATAAAAAACTGGACCTGATCATCGACGGCGGTAGAACGCCGGGTACGACTCCCTCCACGATCGTGGACGTGACCAAAACACCGGTCAAAATCATACGCCAGGGCGCGATCAGCAAGCTGGAAATTAATACCGTGTTGGATGCGGTTTGATGGTCCTCCACCCGAGGTGACGCATGAAAGCCGACAGGAAAACACCCCCCCCGGTTCCCCGACGCATCCTCCTTATCCGAACCGATCGCCTCGGCGATGTGATTCTCTCTACGCCCGTCTCGACCGCGTTCAAGCGAACCTTCCCCGGCAGCTTTGTCGCCATGCTGCTGAACCGTTATACGGCTGAACTGGTAGACGGACACACGGATGTTGATCTTGTTTTACTCGACGATCCGAAACAGAGCCTGCTCTCGCTGGTCAAAACGATCCGCCGGCTCCATTTTGACACCCTGGTGCTCCTGCATCCCACCGGCCGCCTGGCGTTGGCCGGCCGGCTGGCCGGCATTCCCGTGCGCATCGGCACCGGCTACCGCGCCTACTCTTTTCTGTTCAACCGCCGCGTGTACCAGCATCGCAAGAACAGCGGCCTGCACGAGCTGGATCTCAACCTGCAGCTGGCGGGTGCCGCCGGAGCCCGGCTGGATGCCGTGCATTTCAACTTTGCTCTTGCGGAGGAGGCCTCCCAGCGCTTGACTGAGAGGCTTCGCCGCTTTGGCCTGTCGATCCAATCGCCCTACATCGTGGTGCACCCGGGCAGCGGAGGATCGGCACGCAATTGGCCCGCCGCCTCATATCATCAGCTGATCGAGCGGTTGCATCATGAGCTCCACCTCCCGGTCCTGATCACCGGCACGGCGAACGAACGGCCGCTGATCGACCGGGTCACGGCCGGCATCGCCTCTTCGGTGATCCGGGTCGACGGAAAACTACCGATCAAGGAATTGGCGGTGTTGCTGAGACACGCCCGCCTGCTGATCAGCAACAGCACCGGGCCGCTTCATCTGGCGGTTGCCATGGGCGCCGAAGTGATCGGCCTCTATTGTCCCATTGCCGCCTGTTCTCCCGATCGCTGGGGGCCCTATCATCGCGCGGATTCGGTGTTGATGCCCGAGGTGTCTTACTGTACGAACTGCCAAAAGGAAGGGTGCCGCTATCTGGATTGCATGGAGCTGATCTCGGTTGATCAGGTTTTCGCCCTGGCGCAGAAAAAGCTGTCACAGCCCACCTCCCACACCAACGCCTCCGACAGGAAGGAGTCCACACGTGACCTTTAGGAAATACAGCCTGTGCTGGATGTTTTTGCTGGTTGTTCCGGCATTCAGCCAGAGCGAACCGGCAGCGGACTTTCGCTCGATCGAAAACTCGGCTTTCACTGTCGGGGAGGATCTGATCTATGCGGTCCAGTTCGGCAGGGTCTCTGCCGGCGAAGCGCGCATGCACATTCCGCAAATCGTCTCCTATCAATCGCGCGATTGCTATCACCTCATCTCTGAAGTCAAAACCAGCAATTTTTTTTCAACCTTCTTTCATGTGGAGGACCGCGTCGAGTCGTACCTGGATGTTCTCGGCCTGTTCCCTTGGCGGTATGAAAAAATAATCCGCGAAGGCAAATACCGAGCGAACCGGAGCGCTCGCTTTGATCCGGTCGGCGGATGGGCTTACAGCGGAGGGGATACCATCAAGATCGCACCCTACAGCCAAGATGTACTTTCCATCCTCTATTATCTGCGCACGCTGGATCTGCAGTCGCAGACGGTTTTTCCCATCGACAACTATGAGGACAAAAAATTTTTTCCGCTCACCGTGCAGGTAATAAAAATGGAGGGCGTCAAGGTGCCCGCGGGCAAGTTCTACTGTTTTCTGATCGAACCCGGACTGCGAACCGGAAGCATCATCGAACAAAAAGGGAAAATGTGGATCTGGTTAAGCCATGACGCCCGCCGAATCCCGGTCAAAATCAAAAGCAAAATTTCTTTCGGCGCCATCACCATGGAATTGAAAAAGATCAATCGATAACCGCGGCCGCGCCGTTCATCCTTCACAGAGAGTGCCATGAAAAAAATACAACCGCTGGATCTCGCCAACGTCAGAACCTATTCCATTCAAGATCGATCGAGCAAGGTTACGCCGACGACGTTCGCACAGCCCCATACCGCAGGCTCTTCCTTTTTAGATTTTATCAACCATCTGCCCAAGCAACTCAAGGCCGGCGATCTTCTTTCCCTGGCGGATTCCATCGTGGCGGCGCGGCGACAGGAAAAACCGGTTATCGTGCTCATGGGCGCGCATGTGATCAAAGTGGGCTTGAATCCGGTGCTGCTCGATGCTGTGCAAAACCGGATCATCACCGGCCTGGCGTTGAACGGCGCCGGCAGCATTCACGATGTAGAGCTCGCCTACTTTGGCGCCACCTCTGAGGATGTGGCCGAGGGGCTGCAAAACGGGCTGTTCGGCATGGTCCGCGAAACCGGCGTCATCATCAACGAGACCATCCATCATGGCGCAGCCTCCGGCAAAGGATATGGCCAGTTGCTGGGAGAGCGTATCCTGGCAGACGCCCCGCCTCATCAGGCGGCCAGTTTGCTGGCCGGCGCCGTGGACCACCGTTGTCCGATCACGGTCCATGTGGCGCTGGGCACGGACATCGTCCACCAGCACCCCAACGCCGACGGGGCGGCGATCGGGCTGGCCAGCTACACGGATTTTAAAATTCTCGCCGGCCAACTGTGCCGGCTGCAGCCCGGCGCCGTGGTGCTGCTGTTCGGCTCGGCCGTCATACTGCCCGAAGTCTTTTTAAAGGCGCTGACCGTGGCGCGCAACCTCGGCCACCCGGCCCACGGGTTCACCACCGCCTCTTTCGACATGATCTCCCATTACCGGCCCCGCGTCAATGTGCTGCAACGCCCGACCGCCAGCGGCGGCCGCTACTATGAATTGATCGGTCACCATGAGATCCTGATCCCGCTGCTCTTTGCCGCGGTCAAGGAAAAGCTCGCAGGCCCGCGGTAATCCTGCCCTGCGGTGAACACTGTACTTAAACACAGGATCGTTCCATGCAAGAAACCCTCGGACATATGAACACCTGGACCATCTATCTGCTTCTGCTGGTGATCACGATTTTCGCCGCCTATTTCTGCATCGCGGTGGCCGGCTTTCTGCAAAAGCTCAAGCTTTCGATGACCAAGAAAAAAAACGGCAAGTCCTCCATGGGTTGCCTGACCCTGTTGATCCTTGTAACCGCCGGCCTTTTTCTCTTTGTCGTCTTTCGTTACCTGGTGCTGTACGCGCCCTTTTCCACCGATGAACCCATCGCGAAAATTACGGCGCAGCAGGCGGACGACCACCTCGGCGATTTCAAACTGGCGGTGGTCTTTATAGAAAAAGGAGAACCGACCCACAGCGGCAACTATGTCATCAAAGGCCAGCGCTGGCTGATTAAGGGGGAGATCCTCCAATGGCATCGCTGGCTGTCCGCATTTGGTTTGAAAAAAATGTACCGGACCACCCATGTCCTCGGACAGCTTGTCACCAAGACCAACGCCGGCGCCCGCGCCAACAGCTACACTCTGATCAAAGACGACCAGAACGCTCTGTGGCGCACGCTGTCATCCGCATGCAAAGCCCTGGGGCTGGTGCGGGTAAAATCCATCTGCTCAGAGGCGGTAGCGCCCAATTATCGAGAGACCGTCTCCGTCTGGATATCCGACAGCGGCTTGAAAGTGCGTCTGAACAACGTCCAGGCGGACGCGCACGGAGTAAAGAACGGTGGGAACAAAAAAAACGGCGCCCATGAAACAGGGGACGCCGTAAAAAAGACACAATCCAATGGCTATCCGGATCGCGAGGAAGCCATTCAACGATAAGGCGCGGCTACAGCCCCCACCCGCCGCTCACCGTAATATCCGCGCCGGTGATATATTCCGCTTCATCGCTCAACAGATACAACACGGCGCCAATCAGATCCGTGGCCAGCCCCAAGCGCTTCATGGGCACCGCATGGATCTGGCGCGCGCGCGCCTCGTCGGTCAGAGCGCTGTTCTCCATCAGACCGGGGGACACCATGTTCACCGTGACGCCCTGTGCCGCCACTTCCACGGCCAAGGACCGGGTCAGTATCTGCACGCCGCTCTTGGCGATGGCGTAAGCCGCTGCACCGGCGTAAGCATGGATGCGATCGGCGTTGGCCACGCCGACATTGATGATGCGGCCCCACCCCTGCTGCACCATCGTCGGCAACGCCGCCTTGCAGCCATAAAAAGCGCTGTGCAGATTGCTGTCGATCAGGTCGCGCCACTCCTCCACAGTCAGGCGCAACAGCGGTTTGAAAAGAAAATCGCCGACATTGTTGATCAGAATATCCAGCCGGCCATATTCAGCCGCCACCGTAGCCATCAGCTCGCGCACCTGATGCCACTGACGAACGTCCCCGGTCACCAGCCGGCTGCGTGCTCCCAGCGCGCGCGCCTCCGCCACGGCTTGTTCCGCGACCGGACTGTTCCGCCGGCCGTGAATGAACACGTCCGCCCCCTGACCGGCCAGGGCCAAGGCCAGATGGCGGCCCAAGCCGTGCGTGCTGCCGGTCACCAGCGCCACGCGCCCCTGCAGGCTTTTCATTTTCATAACACGATCCGCATAACCGTTCCCCTGCCGGCATGCGATTCCTTGATGTACAGCTTGCCGCCGTGATACTCTTCAATGATGCGCTTGCCAAAGTTGAGCCCCAGGCCCCAGCCGCGCTTTTTGGTGCTGTACCCTGCTTTAAAAATATCGTCGTGCCGCTTGGCGGTGATGCCGCAGCCGTTGTCGCGGATTTCGATGAACACCCGTTTGCTGTCCGTCACCCGGCCGGTGACGATCTCGATGATGCCGTTTTTTCCCTGAACCGCATCGATGGCGTTTTTGATCAGATTCTCGATGGCCCATTCGAACAGCTCGCGGTTGAGCAGCACCAAAGGCAAGTCGCCATAATCCTCCACCAGCCGGATCTCGCGGCCGGCCTGCGGCAGCCGTTTGCGGAAATAGGCCGCCACTTCCCGCAGCACCTGATGGATGTCCTGCTTTTCCAGGTTGGCCGTGGATCCGATCTTGGAAAAGCGCGCGGCGATCTTCTCCAGACGGCGCACATCGATCTCCATATCCTGCGCCAGCCGGCTGATCTTGTCCGGCGCCATGTCGCCGGCTTTCATCAGCTCCAGCCACCCCAACAGCGAAGAGATCGGCGTGCCCAGTTGGTGAGCCGTCTCTTTCGCCATGCCCACCCAAATGAACCGCTGTTCACTCTGCTTGATGTTGTTGAAACCGATAAAGGCGAGCAAAATCAACAGTCCGGTACCGCTGAACGTCAGATAGGGTAAATACTCCAGCCGCGTGATCAGGCGGGAATCGCCGTAATAAATAGACTGGAACACCTCGCCGTTGTACATATAGCGCACCGGCTCGTTCTGGTCCTTGATCTGGGCAAAAATCTTTTTCGCTTTCTCCATGGCCTGGGGAGAGTGATCCTCCTCCGGCACGCCGATGCCGCGCCAGGAAGAGATGTTGCCGTGGTTATCGATCATGATCAGCGGAAAATCCATCTTTTGCAGGATATTGTTGGCCAGGAACCAATCCAGCACTTCCATGTTTTCTGTCTGCACGATCAGTTGATAGGTCTGCGAATAGAATTCTACGATCTGCCGCGATTCTTTGCGCAGCTCATTGACCAGCCGCTGGGTGTAATAGATGGTGCCCAGCACGCAGGCCAGCAACACGACGAAAAAGATACGCCGCAGGGTTCCGGAGAACAGATAGATGGTCTGTCGCAACGACATGGCGGTTT
>JAKJDB010000440.1 GCA_022706175.1 Candidatus Zhuqueibacterota bacterium
CGAGAGAGGTCTTGGCAGCACGCTCAAGCTCCTGCCGGCTGCAGGAAAGGTCGACTTCAAATACTTGTGCAAACTCTTGCAGCTTTTCCTGTACTTGTGCCGCGCTGACCTGACTGCGTTGGCGAAGGATTTCACCGATTTCCACGAACTCGAAATGGCTGCCAAACACGGCAGACAGTCCTGTTTTATCACTGTACACATCCAGCATGCCGCCGTAATAATGGCCGAGAAGACCGATACGAGTTTCAGCCAAACCGGCCGCGGCCTGGCCTGCCGCCAGCCAGCCGTCAATCTCCTGCCAGGCAGCCGGATCTTGCAAAGTACCGGCGACCAGATGGTAGTCGATATGGCTGCGATTAAAAACCGAGGCGATCTCGGGCGCAGAACAGGCCTGACAATAAGCCAACCATTCGCCGGTCATGACGCCGCGATCACCCAATGCGTTGAAAGCCGCATAGTCAATGCCGGCTGTTGGCTGCAGGCTGAGCACAATGACCGGCGCTTTGACCTGCTGCACCACAGGCAGCACCGTGGAGCTGAGGGCATAGGTGGAAATATACAGCAGAACCATATCCACCTGTTCTCGAGCCAGACGGCTGCCGACCTGCCGGGCTTGCTCCGGATTATCGACAAGGCCTGTGTTGATGAGCCTGATTCGCGGATGGTCTCTGCTGATCCGCTCAGCAATGGTCTGCTGATAGCCCTGCAGACGTTCGTACAGACCGGGAAACTGCGGCCAATAGGTGTCCAGGCCGATCCCATACAAGCCGACCGTAAAGGGCCGTGACTGGCTGGATGACATGAGTATCTCCTTTAAAAAAAAACGCCGTCGGCTCAATCCATATGAAACATCTCGACCAGCGGCCATTCCAGAGGCCGGCCGTCGTCCTGGCACTCCATCAGGTCTTTCATATAACTCCACCATCGGCGCATGATCGGATGCTCAGGAAGCGTCTGACTGACATTCATGTCGCTCTGCGTTTGCAGAGCGAACAGCGTATCGGTGTCCCTGTCGAGGCAGATGGTATAATCGGAGAGGCCGGCCTGGCGCAGAAGCCAAAGGAGCTCGGGCCATATCTCATCATGCCGGCGTTTATACTCCTCCGCAACACCGGGCTTGAGCTTCATTTTAAAGGCAACGCGATTCATTTTGATTTTTCCTTTGCAGAAACTGCGCACAGCCGACAAACAGCAATAAGCTGGTGCGGTCGGCGGGATTACATCGACGGCTGGGTGCCGAGATAATTGGCAAACCCGATGATGATCGTAGAACCGATCAGAGTCGCCAGGGCGAGGCCCACCATAAACTTGGTCATGCCGCTGGTATTTTTCCACTCTTTGAGAAAAATGCCCCACAGCGTGCTAAAGATGATAATGCTGGCCATATGAATGGTCCAGCTGGAGAACTTGTAATGCCCCATTTGGGTTTCACCCATAGTGTAAAAGAAGAATTGCATGTACCAGGTGCAGCCGGCCAAGGCGCTAAAAAGGAAATTCGCCAGCAACGGCACGCGGGAGCTTTTAGCGTTCTTGGTCGGCGCCTCTGTGCGTTCATATTTGCTGGTATATTGATGCAGAGTTTTGTTTTTTAGCAGCAGGTACAGACACCAGAGGAAATTGGTGGTAAAGCCGCCGGCCAGCACCACTATCAATTTCGGCAGACCGGTCCAGATGCCGTTGGCCCCATATTTTAAAGCGCTGACAGAAATGGGCTCGCCGGCGGACATGCCATAGGCCATGCAGGAGCTCAGGACGCCGGAAAAAGTGGCGACCAGGATGCCCTTCCAGAAACTAAACTCTTTGATGGATTCCCGCTTCTGCTCATCGGTCATCTCCCGTTCTTTGGACATGCCCGCCAGTGCCACGATGACGATACCCTGCAGACAGATGATGATGCCGATGAGAATGATTTGGCCGGGTATCGTGTGCAACTTGGCGCCGATGGTGCCGTCGAAAATCGGCGGCATGATGGTTCCAAAAACCGCGCAATATCCCAAAGCCACAGCCATGCCGAGACTCATACCGAGATAGCGCATGGTCAGGCCAAAGGTCAATCCGCCAAACCCCCACATCATGCCCCAAAAGTAGGTCCAGGCCAGGGTGTTGAATGATTGTTCCGACAGCACCTGTAAGAGATTGGGGATGATCAGGCCCGCCATCAGCCAGGGCATAACGATCCAGCTGAACACTCCTCCAGCCAGCCAGTAGACCTCCCAAGCCCATTTTTTCACCCCTCGATACGGGACGTAAAAGCTTCCGGAAGCGAGACCGCCAAGCCAGTGGAAGAAGACACCCAGAATCGGATTCGGATTCATGAAAAGCTCCTTTGCTTGTGATAGATACGATTTTTCAAATTAACTATGCGCTGTTACTAAAGCAAGAAAAAAATATCGTTATAGCATTGTTCACGAACCCTTTCATGGTTTGTTCAGACAGCGGCCATGGCGCAGGCCGGAGCGGCGATCTACCTGTTGGATAAAAATTTGATCAGCTCAGCCGGATGGTCGGTCTGAATGCCGTCGCAGCCCCATTCCAGGGCCTGGCTCCAACAATCCGGTTGACGATCATCCATGATGACCTTTGCACCGACCTGGTGACAGCGCCTGGCAAAGGACGGCGTCAAGTGCTCCCAAGTGGTTGCTACCAGCGGCGGATGAAACCGCTGCAGAAGCGCTTGCAGGTTCTTTTCCGGTCCAGGATCAGGCATGATCAGGCAGTCCGGACACAGTTCCACCACCTGTGCCAGCTCGTCCTCATCTGCGTACCACCAGACGTCGCCGCTCATGCCCCAGGCTTGAATCAGGCGAACCAGCGTATCCACAGGCGCCTGTTTGAGGTCCAGATAGATGCCGATTCGTCCTTTGCACAACTTGCAGATCTCTGCGAGCTCTGGGATTCGTGTACGAGTTTTTTCACCCCCCGGATATCCACCAAGGTCGATCGACTGCAACTGCTGCAGCGTCAAATCGGAGACTTTGACGCGTTTGCCGTCCGGCGGAATCGTCAGGGAGGCGTCATGAAAGCTGACGAACCGGCGGTCCAGCGTGGTGCGCACATCAATTTCGACGAAATCCGCGCCCTCATCGATCGCCTGCTGATAAGCTGCCAGGGTGTTCTCCGGATGCATCGCATGACTGCCGCGATGCGCCACCACATAGATGCCGCCCTGTCGCGCGGGTTTGAGGGGCCTGCGCTTTGCCGATGGGTCTGCGCCGCACGCCAGCATCACAGCCAGGCAGAGTGTCCAGGCTAGGGTCGAATAAAAATTCATTTTTCCATCTCCCCTTTTGTTTCAAGGAAACCGCGATGGATTCCACCGTTCACGGAGAACATCGCCCTTCCCCGGTCGCAGCGGAAAGGAACCGTTCTGCCGTCCAGCACCAAGCGACTTGGCGCAGACACGGTCGGCAACGCCACGGTCGCTTGCGTTTTCCGCGGAAGATCCAGGAAGAAACTCAAGCTCTGCGACCCGGGCTCTCGACGCCACTCCACAGTCACCGGCCCGTGTTCGGTAACCACCACGCCCTGAGCAGTATTCAATTTGCCCAGCTGCGGTTTAATGAGAATGCTGTTCCTCTTCAGCGGCGG
>JAKJDB010000441.1 GCA_022706175.1 Candidatus Zhuqueibacterota bacterium
GGGCTTTGACAGCCAAACCGGGGCTCTGTGCACCCTCTACGATCGCAAGATCCGCCATGAATGGCTGGACGACCGTCTCGCTGCTGCCTCGCCCTGGCTCATTGAATGGACCTCAGCGTCCGGCCGCGCCACGCTGGATATCCATTCAGCCCGGACCTTTACATTTACCAGGCCCGATCCCCGAACCCTGGTGATGGAGTGGCGCGATTTTTCCGCCGCAGCGAACAGCACCCTGCGAGTGCGCGCTACCGTGAGTCTGGAGGAAATAAAGCCCCTGTCTTCATGGCACATCTCCTTGCAGGGCATTGAGAACAAACGGATCGAGCAGGTGGTTTTTCCTCACCTGGCTCGCCTGGTTTATAGCGGCGAGGAAAGACTGGCTGTGCCGCAGTGGATGGGACAGCTGATGAAAAATCCCCGCGTTGAACTGGCGAAAAGCAAAAGCGAGGTGAAAAAGTTCGAGTGGACCTACCCCGGGATTTTCTCCTTGCAGTGTCTGGCCCTGTATCATCCGCAGAGCAACGGCCTGTACGCCGCCTGCAACGACACGTCGGCGTTTATTAAAAACTTTTCCATTCAGCTCGATACGCTGCATACCCTGGTGTATGGACTGCACCACTTTCCCGCCTATGATTCGACGTTGACAGACTATGCCCCTGCGTATGCGGCCCTGATCGGCGTGTTTCAGGGCGACTGGCTGACCGCCGCCGAGTGGTATCGAGAGTGGGGCAGCCAACAGCGCTGGTGCAGGGAGAGCCGGTTTGCCGCTGGAGAGACTCCGGCTTGGCTGGAGGACACAGCGTTGTGGATGTGGAACCGCAGCCGGTCGGACAATGTACTCATCCCTGCAGCGGATCTGCAGCAAAGGATGGGAAAGCCGGTGAGCGTGTTCTGGCATTGGTGGCACCACTGTTTGTACGATGATGGATTCCCGGAATATATTCCGCCTCGGGAGGGCGCCGCGTCTTTCAACTCTGCTCTGGCCCAAGCGCAACGTCAGGGCCTGCACGCCATGGTCTACATGAATCAGGTTTTGTGGGGTATGGGCACGTTAAGCTGGCAGCGCGAGAACGCCGCACTCTATTCTGCGAAGAATCCTGAGGGTGAGACTATTTCCCACATCTTTAATATCTTTACCAACCAGCCGCTGGCCTATATGTGCATGGCAACGCCCTTTTGGCGCAACAAATATGCCTCGCTCTGCGACAGCGTGTTCAACCGCTATCACGTGGACGGCGTCTATATGGATATGGCCTGCCTGAGTCTGAAATGCTTTGATCCGACGCATGGCCATCCGATCGGGGGCGGCAAGTACTGGGTGGAACATTTCCGCAAACTGGTTGCACAGATCCGCGCTAAAGCGCCTGCGGATCGGCCGGTGATGCTCGCCGGCGAAGGGTGTGGAGAGGCGTGGTTGCCTTATCTCGATGCCTTTCTGACCCTGGCAGTCAGCAAGGAACGCTATGCCGGCCCGGGCAGTTGGGAGACGATTCCATTCTTTCAGGCCGTGTACCATCAGTATGCGATCACCTATGGCAACTATTCCTCCTTGCTGGCGCCGCCCTATGATGAGCTGTGGCCAAAGCAGTATGCGCCCAAAGAACCACTGCAAATGCTGGACAAAGATTTCAACAAACAGTTTCTCATGGAACAGGCCCGATCGTTTGTCTGGGGTCTGCAGCCCACCATCGCCAATTATCAACCCTTTCTTGCGCTGGAAAGAAAACAGGAAATCGAATATCTTTTTACCTTGGCCAAGGCGAGAAGTCGATCGTTGAAATACCTGCTGCACGGCAAGTTGGTCAGGTTGCCGGAGGTTGCGGTCCCAGAGGAGGAACTGGCTCTGTCGCGACTGTCCATCTATGCAGGAAAAAAAGGTGAAACCATCACCCGGTTCATCGGCAAGTATCCGCTCATCTACGCCGCCGCCTGGCAGGCCGTGGATCAGGATCTCGGCATTGCGTTGACCAATATCGGCGATGCGCCCTTTCGTTGGGCCAGCGTTCTTCAGGCCGAACGTTATGGCCTGCCGGCAAAGGGCAGAGTGTATGTGATAGATTCACAGGGCAGACGGTTGTTGCGCCGTTACACGAAAGGGCAAATCCTGCTCGATCATCTGCTGCAGCCCAGGGAGGCCTGTGTGCTGGAGATAACCGGGAGATAAGGGGATTCTGTCATTACGGCCGTTTTATCCTGAGAATAAAACCGTCGCGCGGGGTGTTATGGTAAAAACGAGGCACGGGGAAACCTTTTGCAAAGGGTGGTAATAGGATGGCGAGCAGGTGTTATTCAACCGGCAGAAACAGAGCAGCTCTTTTCACACTCAAGCTGCACCGCGGCGACGGCATGACTCTCATCGCCATGAATTGGAAACAGGGCACACCCTCTGAGGATTTCGTCGGCTTTGCCATCGAGTACCGGGAGCCTGAAGGGGACAAATTCTACCCGTTGAAAAACCGTCTCGCCTTTCCGGACTCGGGGGGCGAGACTAATCCTAATCGCCTCTCGACTCTGCTTTCGCCCATCCAAAAGTTCCGCTGGGTCCATTTTCCCCGCAACGCCGGGCTGCCGGGACGGTTTGTTTATCGAGTCACGCCGGTTTTTATGAACAGCAAGGGAGAGTTGAGCTATGGCGAGCCGCAACAGGCTTCCATCGAACTGGCCCACGAGACCTATCCCGGTCAGTTGAACATAGCTTTTACCCGGGGGTATGTAAGCTCGCAGGCGTTTGTCGATTTTTACCAGTCCAAGGGTTCCATCTCCCGCTTGCTGCCGGCCAAAGCTGCGCAGGGATTGAAATTCGTCTCAGAGCATCCCCAGGCTGAGGAGGCGTTGATCTGGATGGGCTTTGAAGCGCGTCAGGCCATTCTGGCCTTGCTGGAAGAAGCGGTGTTGGATGAAACGGCTCGAGTGTGCATGATCGCCTATGATTTGAACGAGCCGCGCATAGTCGATGGTCTGGAAAGACTGGGGGAGAGGTTGCGGATCATCATCGACGACGACGATGCTCATGGCCTGGCCACAAGCGCAGAGAGCGAGGCGGAGAAAAGGCTGTTAGCCCGGGGCTGCAGCGTCAAACGACAGCACATGGGAAAACTGCAGCACAACAAGATCATTGTGGTGGATGGGGCAAAGGTGAAAAAGGCGGTCTGCGGCTCGACCAATTTTTCCTGGCGCGGTCTGTATGTGCAATCCAATAACGCGGTACTCCTGAACGGCGCCGGCGCGATCGCGCCTTTTCTCAATGCCTTTGAGCAGTACTGGTCCTTTGATACACCGGCGGATTTTAACCAGACCGACTCTGCCACAGGATGGACCTCTCTGGGCTTGAAAAAGATCGATGCCCAGGTCACTTTTTCGCCGCACTCGGAAGCCGATGCACTGCTGCCGTCGATCGCACAAGACCTTGCCGAGCGCACGCGATCCTCTCTTTTCTTTTCCCTGGCCTTTCTCTATCAGACGCCCGGGGTGTTGCAGGAGGCGATCAAAAAAGTGTCGATGGACGGCAACATTTTTGTCTATGGCATATCGGATCGCAAGGTCGGCGGACTCGACCTGCAAAAGCCCAACACCAACGTGTCG
>JAKJDB010000442.1 GCA_022706175.1 Candidatus Zhuqueibacterota bacterium
CGTCGCCAAGCCGGTCGATTGGCCTTTGTCGTTCCTCTCCTGTTCGCGCCTCCCAACACAGGACGGTCAGGCTTTCGCCGTTCAGGGCCCCTTCACAGAGAGATTCGGTCATCGCATCATCGCCCCAGATGGTCAACACCGCTTGTCCGCCCGCCACCACCGCGCTGCCCACCACACGATGATCGCTGGTACAAATGGCGATCTCATCGCCCTCCGCCAGGTCTGGGGTGCGCAGCAGCAAGGTCATGTTGTTTCCGCTGGGCGCACCTGCTGAAAAGTGTTTTGCAGGCCGATTCTGCAATGTGGATACCTTGAACACGGTATCCGGCGGAAAGGTGAGCGTATCCGTTTGGGTCATATAGACCTGGAAGGCCTGTCCCGGATCCAGACTGCCGATCTGATCGATGCCATAAGCAGGCCAATAGACATGGCCGTCTCCGGTCTTGAGCAGAATGAAATTTCCGAGTATATCGGCAAACGCCTGGGCGGGCGTCTGAGGGTTCTGCGCCAGAAAAGCGGGCATATTCCACCCTGTGTGCAGTGGGATCGGCATGGGAACGGTGTGAATGGGATCGCCTGAGATGGTCAGGGTGTCTGTTGCAGTGACGTAGATCCAATAACCGCGGCCGGCGTGCCACTGATGGAGGTTGTCGATGGCCTGGGCCGGCCAAAAGACCTGACCGGTTTCATCCTTCATCAGGGTTACATGGTCGATGACTCCGGTCATCAGATGCGACAGGGTGGAATCATAGGGAAATAGCCCGCAACCGACCAGATTCCAGCCGGTCTGCAGGATAATCTGTTGTTCTTGGAGGCCGGTGGTGGTGAAACGGAAAGGAGAACTCCACTCGCTGCTGCCGCTTTTATTGCTGCTGCGCGAACGCCAATACATCGTTGTCTGACGCGGCAGTTTTTGGGCAATCCATTGCGGTCCGCTCAGGCCGCCGGCCTGTTCCACCAACGTTGTAAAGGTGGAAGTTGTGGATACCTGCAGTTGATAGGAGGTGGCTGCAGGCACTTCCTGCCATTGAAACAGGAAGCGAATGGGAGTGTCCACAGCCGAATGAGCCGGCTGAGTCAGAAGGGGTGGGTCCGGCGCGGCTTTGGCGGCGAAAGAGGTCAGCGTAATCAATGCCAGGCGACTGCATCGCTCAAAAAAGGGCAGGTTGAATTGGCCGAGGGTATCGCCCGAAGAATGATAACCGCTGTTGAAATCGTTATAATAATCTTCGATGAATAGGATGGCGCCATACCCTTGATTCCAGAACGAGGCGTGATCGCTGTTGTTGATTCCGGGATTGATCGTACTCAACAAAAGGCCGATGCTGTAATTGGCATTCAACTCCACCATTCGTTCACCGATAAACAGCGAATGGCCGTAAGGGCGCACGTGCACATCGGCGTGAAAATCGTTGTTGCGGTCATAGGCGATCATATCCATATTGATCACGCCGAGAATGGAATCGCCTGCCGTGCCGGCGGTTCTTGCGTAATAGCCGCTGCCGAGCAGGCCCGGCTCCTCCTCATCCCAGAGCGCATAAACGATGGTGTACGGATAAGAATGGCCGGTCATGACGCGAGCTGCTTCGATCACAGCCGCACAGCCGCCGGCATTATCATCGGCGCCGGGCGCCGGCAGAGAGGAGGGCATGTCATCGTAATGCGCACAGAGGATGTATTTTTGATGTGGAAAACGCCACCCCAATTGTTCTGCGTACAGGTTAGCCCCTGTGGAGCTGAAACTTTGCCGAACGGCGGTGAGGCCGTAGGATTCCAGCTTGCTTTTCAGCCACATGGCGGCGGTGTCGTTATCCGCCACCGCGGCGTATCGCGAGGAGATGGTCGCCTGCAGGCCGCCGGTCAGAGAGACCGGCATGGCGCCGGAAAGCTGTTTGACTGTCAGCTGCAGAGAGTCCAATGACACAGCATCCAAAACCGCCTGCAGGGGGTCGGGCTCCTGCAGCCGCGGCTCGCGGTCATTGGCAAAAACGCCTCCTGCGCCCATGGATAAGCGCAAAATCAGGGTCAAGAACAATGACCGGCGGAGCCGGCTCTTAATTTTT
Source organism: Candidatus Zhuqueibacterota bacterium (assembly GCA_022706175.1). The sequence continues at coordinate 2,064 of JAKJDB010000442.1, forward strand.
ATAAAGTCCGTCATTGAACGAATCGACCATTTGAGCGACAGCCAATTCAGAACACGTTGCACTCAATGCCGGTCATGCCGAACGATTTCTCGCCGGCATGCTCCAGCCGCCTGTTTTCGCAAGGATCAGGCTTTCTTAATGTTATGCTATTGCCGAATGAAATTCAAGTAAAATCGGTAGGGAAGAGGATTGGGTCCGCACACGGCCGCTGAACGGCGGCGATGTGCGGACTCTGGCTGAGGCCGTCTGTTTAGCGTCGGTGGCCGGCGCCGGCAAAGCGGTTGAATGGACGCGGCTTTCGAGCCGCGGACGGGCCGGAAAACCCGGCGACAGAGGCTTTGACGGCTGCCGGCTGGCTGTAATCAAAGTCCTTCAACAGGGTTTGCGGCAGGCGCTGCCCCATAATCTTCTCCAGCGTTTTCACCATATCCGAGTCATCCGGGGTGGTCAGAGTAAAGGCGTCCCCCCTGCGTTGCATACGGCCGGTTCGGCCGATGCGATGGATATAGGCATCCGCCGTGTCCGGCATGTCATAGTTGATCACGTGTGAGATGCTCTCCACATCCAAGCCGCGGGCGGCGATGTCGGTGGCCACCATGATCTGATAGCTGCCGTTTTTAAATCCATGCAGAGCGGCCTGACGTTGGCTTTGGCTGCGATCGCTGTGCAGGCTCGTCACCTTGTAGCCCTTGCGGCCGATCTGCAGGGCCAGGCGCTGAGCCCGGTGCCGGGTTCTGGTGAAAATCAGCACAGAGCCGGCATCGGTGCGCTGCAGCAGCGACAGCAGCAGGCTGGTCTTCAAATGGGATGCCACTGGATAGAGCGCATGGCTCACCGTATGTGCCGGCCGGCTGAGCCCCACAGCCACCCGCTCGGGTTGATGGAGCGCCTGTTTGGCCAGAGATTCGATCTCTTGCGGAAAGGTGGCTGAGAACAGCAGGGTTTGCCGTTGCCCCGGGATGAGGCGAAGAATTTTCTGCACCGAAGGCAGAAAGCCCATATCCAGCATGCGATCCGCTTCGTCGAGCACCAGCCAGCGCACCTGAGACAGATCCGCAGCGCGCTGTTCCACCAGATCCAGCAGGCGTCCGGGACAAGCCACCAGGATTTCGACCCCCTGGTGCAATTGCCGGATCTGCGGCGCTGCGGAAACGCCGCCATAGATGGCGGCACTGCGCAGCGGCGTGCCTTTGCCGAGTTCGCGGATCGTTTGATGGATCTGTTCGGCCAGTTCGCGCGTCGGCGTCAGTATAAGGGCGCGCGATCGGCTGCGGCCGGCGGTCAACATCTGCTGCATGATCGGCAGCACGAACGCCGCGGTCTTGCCGGTGCCGGTTTGGGCGGTGCCGATCAGATCGCGGCCGGATAGAATGACCGGGATGGCGGCGGTTTGAACCGGCGTCGGTGCGGCATACCCGGCCTGGGAGATTCCCGACATGATACGGGAATCCAATTTGAATTGGTTGAAATTCATGATCAATCCTTTTGGAAAAGATGAACAGGATGTCCGAGATGTAAG
>JAKJDB010000443.1 GCA_022706175.1 Candidatus Zhuqueibacterota bacterium
ACCCGGGGGCCGGGCGATCCGGAAGGCTTTGTCGACAGTGTGGCGTTCGGCGCTTACCGCCGCGAGGTGTTCGACCGCATCGGAGTGTTTGACGAAGCGTTGGTTCGCTGCCAGGATGACGAATTCAACTATCGTCTGCGCAAACACGGCGGTAAAATCTTTTTGACGCCGCGCATTCGCTCCACCTATTATTCACGTACACGGCTTGGTCTGCTCTGGCAGCAATATTTTCAGTACGGCCTGTGGAAGATCCGGGTTCTGCAAAAACATCCGACCATGATGAAGCTTCGTCAGTTTGTGCCGCCGGTCTTTGTCCTCAGCCTGTTCGGTTCCTTGGCGCTGGCCCCTGTGTGGCGACCGGCGCGAATAGCCGCCGCCTGCATCGTCGCGGCTTATTCCGCCGCTTCTGTCGCCTATGCCATACGAATCGGCAGAAAACGGGGACTCCGTTTCGCGGCCGTGCTGCCGATTATTTTTCTTATTCTGCATCTGAGCTATGGACTCGGTTTTCTTTACGGAATGATCAAATGGATGCCCAGGAGCGTTGCTGCGCGCATGAAACGCCTGCGCTGACCCGCCGGCCCACGCTTCAGGCTGCCGGTCAAATCGCTCAGGGCATGTTTGGCAAGGGTGTTTGAACATGGATTCAGCTCATCTCAAAATACTGCAACTGCGCAGCCATGCCGGTTTTTACGGGGTTGAAAAGGTGGTGGTTGAACTCTCCGTCGGCCTGCAGACCATGGGGCACAGGGTGACGGTGGGGATCATACAGCATGCCCAGCAGAGGGATTCCACCTTTCAGAGCCTGGTCGAAAAGGAAGGTTTAGCCTGCCGGCTTTTCACCACGGCTTCGCCTTTTGATCGGAACACGATACGGCAGGTGTCCGAGTTTATAAAAAAAGACCAGCCGGATGTGATCCATTCACATGGCTACAAGGCGGATGTTGTGGCCTGGATGGCCGGCCGTCCGTTGCAGGCGCCTTTGCTCAGCACCTGCCATCCGTGGTTGGATACGGATCATAATCGTCGCGCCGCGCTCTATGCCCTGATCGATAAGCTGGTCCTGTTGCGATTCGACCGGGTGGTGGCGGTTTCCGAAAAAGTTCGGCGGGAGTGCCATGTTGGTCCGTTGCGCAAACGGGACATTCCGGTGATCGCCAATGGGGTGGCCATGCCTTCCGCCGTTGCAGAGGCCGATGCCGAGGATATCCGGCAAGAGCTCAACATATCGTCCGGCCATCTGCTCATCGGCTGCGTCGCCCGACTCACCAGAGAAAAAGGGCATATTTTTCTACTGGAGGCCTTTGCCGATGTCGTCCGCCGCAGCGCCATCCCGGTTTTCTTGCTGCTGATGGGGGACGGCGTAGAAAAGGAGCCGTTGCAGCAGCTCTGCCATAGGTTGGGCCTGCAAGACCGTGTGCGTTTTCTCGGTCATCGCGGCGATGTCCCTGCTTTTTTGCGTCAGCTGGATCTTTTTATTCTTCCTTCGTTATCGGAGGGCCTCCCCATGGCTCTGTTGGAAGCCATGGCTGCTGCTGTGCCGGTGCTCTCTACCACGGTCGGGGGCATTCCGGACATCCTGGATCACGGTCAAGCCGGGGTGCTCGTGTCGCCGGGCGATGTGCCGGCACTGGCTGCGGCCATGCTGGAACTGATCCAGGATCGAGACCTGCGCGACACCCTGGCCTTGCGCGGCCGTTTGCGCGTCGAAGCCGCTTTCTCCCGCACCTCCATGTGTCAGCGTTACGAAGCGCAGTATGCCGCTCTTCTCCGGCAGCGGAAGGGAGGGGGGTGATGATCAGGATTCCGGTGTTGATGTACCATGAGGTCGTGGAGAATGAGCGGTTGGAGGACCTGCGTCATCGAACGCACACGGACTATCTTCTGGCCTCCGGGGCTTTTCTGGAGCAGATGCATTATCTCCAGGTCAACGGCTATCATTCGCTGAACGCCGGCGACTTGGCTCAGGCAGTAACCACAGGTCATTTTGCCTCGTTGCCCTCGCGTCCGGTCCTTATCACCTTTGATGACGGCTATGCCGGCAACTGCGAACAGGCCCTGCCGATTCTGAGCCGGTTCGGCATGAAAGCTTGTTTTTTTGTGACCGTAAATGAAATAGGCGCTGAAGCGATGATGACCTGGGGACAACTGCACGAGCTCCGGCAAGCCGGCATGCAAGTGCAGAGCCATCTGCTGCATCATGTCATGCTGTCCGAATTGAGCCGGGAGAAGGCGGGTGAAGAACTGCTGCGATCCAGGGAGGTGTTGCAGGAGCGCCTCGGCGTACCGGTCGATCTCCTCTCCTTGCCCAACGGCAGTTCCCACCGGCATTATGTGGCGTTGGCCAAAGAAGCGGGTTACAGCGGTGGATTCTCCTCCAAGCTCGGCTATGTGGGAGCGGACTCCCATCCGTTTCTGTTGGAACGCATACCTGTTTTACGCTCAACCACGCCTGCGAGGTTTGCCCGGATTCTGGCGGCTGATCGGACTGCTTTGACCGGCGCAAAACTCAGACAGCAGGCCCATACGCTGTTGAATCATCTGGTCGGTGAATCGGTGGTCAATCGCTGGTATCATCGTCTCCATCGCATCGATGCACCTCATCCAGAGCGCTGAGGTTTGGCATGTGAATTGCTTGTCAAGGTGTTGAAAAAAAATCCATGAACCATTGCCGATCGAGAATTGCATTTTTGCATCTCGCAACCCCAATTTTGAAAGGCAAGGGCACCTATGTTGAACAGATCAACCGGTCGGTTCTTATCGTCGGTCGTGAAGCGGGGGCTGAGATTCACGATTCTGATGATGACAATGGCGGGCATCCAGCCGCTCGCCTCCCAAACGGCAAAACTCACAGCCCCCGGATCTCTGGCCCTCTCCGTGCGTTCCGACCATCCGCGCATATGGATGCGCGGCGAGGACGAATGGTATCGCAACGAGGTCGGTACCTTCGCCTGGCGTGTTCTCCACGGTCAGGAGCTGCCATGGCCCTGGATGGGAAATCCCGCCAATGATCAGCAGAAAGGTGAATTCAGCTATGCGGCCGGAGCCGATGAGGATGCGGATTACGGCGCGGATAACATGTTCAACCGCTATGATCACGATTTTGCCATACGCGTTCTCGAACCGATCATCGCCGGAAAAGCCCAGAAAGCGAATTGGCGCAGCGCTTACCAGGGACAGTGGACCCTGGATCATAGCGCTGACGAGTATTTCGCTGATGCCCGCGCCAAGTTGCTGCAGATTCTGCAGTGGTCGCCGGAATATGAATTCCCCTACGTCATGGCGCTGTTCGCGGCCACAGCCTACGATTGGCTCTTCACTGAGACTTTCAGCGACGGCAGACCGGTTCTCAGCGATCAAGATAAAGCGCAGATACAGCAAAGGTTGATCGTTCACGCCGATTATATGAAAAATCGCGCAAATGGGTCCGGACAACCTTTTGTGGCCACTGATGTGGACGAATACTATTACGTGATGATGGGGTTGGCCCTGTACGAACCCTCGCGATCCGGGGACCCTGCGTACCAGGCGGTCCAAACCAAGGCCCAGGGCTATCTGGATGCTTTTGAAAAGGATTTTGT
>JAKJDB010000444.1 GCA_022706175.1 Candidatus Zhuqueibacterota bacterium
GGCTCCTCTTCCTGAGTGTCGATGTCGAAATTGATAAAGAGCTGAATGTGATCGCGCAACAGTTTGCCGGCAAAGCTGAGGGCGTCGTCCGGGGTAATGCTGCCGTCGGTGGTGATCTCCAGGATCAGGCGTTCGTAATCGATCTTTTGCCCGACGCGGGTGGTCTCGACGTTATAGGTCACGCGGACGATGGGGGTGAAAACCGAATCGATCGGGATCGTGCCCAGGGGCATATCCGGCTGCTTGTTCTCTTCAGCCGGCACATAGCCGCGGCCGCGGCCGATGCGCAGCTCCATGGTGAAATCGGCGTCGGCGTTGAGGGTCGCGATATAAAGATCGGGGTTGAGCACTTCAAAATCGGTCGATTGGCCCTGGATGTCGGCGGCGGTGACGATTTTGGGTCCCTTGAGCGGAACCAGAACCCGATCCGGCCGTTTGTCGATCAATTTCAATCGAACCTGTTTGAGGTTGAGCACGATTTCGGACACATCTTCTTTCACGCCCGGGATTGTGCTGAACTCGTGCAGAATGTTATCCACCCGGAACAGGGTGATGGCGGCACCGGGGATGGATGAGAGCAGGACGCGTCGAAAGGCGTTACCGATGGTCACGCCGAATCCGCGCTCCAACGGTTGCACGATGAATTTTCCATAGGTGTTGCTGTAGGTCGATTCATCTAATTCGATGCTTTCCGGCATCTGAAAACTTGGCAAAGCCATTTAACACTCCATTGGTTTATGAGGTACAGGTCGACCCGGAACAATCCACGATCACTTATTTGGAGTACAACTCGACGATCAGTTTCTCGTTGACATTGGCCGGGATGGCGTCGCGGGCCGGGATCTCCAGCACCGTGCCCGACATGGCGGCTTTGTCCAGAGACAACCAGGGCATCATCTTGCCTTCGCGGATCTTTTTCATGCTGCTGTGGATCGCTTCCAGCTGACGGCTTTTCTCACGCACCTTGATCTCGTCGCCGGCCTTGACCTGGTAGGAAGGAATGTCGACCAGCCGGTTGTTGACGGTGAAGTGACGGTGCCGCACCAGCTGCCGCGCCGCGGTGCGCGACGAGGCGAACCCCATGCGATAGACGATGTTGTCCAGCCGTGTTTCCAGCAGTTTGAGCAGGTTTTCGCCAGTGATGCCTTTCAGCCGTTCGGCTTTTTCAAAATAGATGTGGAACTGTTTTTCCAGCAGACCGTACATGCGTTTCACTTTTTGTTTTTCGCGCAACTGGACGGCATATTCAGATTGTTTGAACCGTCTGGTTCTTCCGTGTTGACCCGGGGCATAGCCTTTTTTCTCAAAAGGGCATTTATCCGAAGCGCACTTGGACCCTTTAAGAAAAAGTTTCATGCCTTCGCGTCGGCACAGTTTACAATCCGCTCCAGTTAATTTCGCCATACCGTGGAACCTCCTTGATCAAAAGCGCTCCGAGGCGCTCCATCCTCTTTAGGGTTAAAAAAATGGGAACCTTATACGCGTCGGCGTTTCGGGGAACGGCAGCCGTTATGCGGGATCGGCGACACGTCCTTGATCGACGTGATCTCCAGCCCGGCGGCCTGCAAAGAACGGACCGCGGCTTCGCGGCCGGCGCCCGGCCCCTTGACCAGCACTTCCACCCGTTTGAGTCCCAGATCGATCGCCTCTTTGGCGGCGGCTTCCGCAGACATCTGGGCGGCGTAGGGCGTGCTCTTGCGCGAGCCCTTGAATCCGCTGCGTCCGGAGGTCGCCCAGGAGATGACATTCCCGTACACATCGGTCAGAGTGACGTTGGTGTTGTTAAAAGTCACCTTGATGTGGGCGACGCCGTTCGCTTCCACCTTTTCACGTTTACGGCCGGTTTTTTTCTTCGGATTAGCCAATGCTCACCTCATCAAATTAAGCTGTTGCTGTCGGTTTCGTCTTTCTTCTGATTGCTCCGCCGCCGCGTTTGCCGCGCCGCGTGCGCGCGTTGGTGTGGGTTCGCTGTCCCCTGGAGGGCAGGTTTCGGCGATGGCGCATGCCGCGATAGCAGCCGATGTCGATGAGACGTTTGATGTTCATCTGAATTTCGCTGCGCAGCGCGCCTTCCACCTTGTACTCATTGGCGATGATATCGCGAACCTTGGCAATGTCGTCCGGCGACATATCTCGAACATGCGTATCCGGATTAACGCCTGCCTTGCTGAGAATCTTTTGCGAAGAGGTTAAGCCGATGCCGTCAAGATAGGTGAGGGCAATTTCGATGCGTTTGTCACGCGGTAGATCAACACCTGCAATACGAGCCAACGTAGTCTCCTTTTAGATAATAGTCCTTAACCCTGACGTTGCTTGTGTCTGGGATTTTTCTTACAGATGACGCGAATCGTGCCCTTCCGTCGAATAATCTTGCAATGTTCGCAGATCTTTTTTACTGAAGATCTCACTTTCATGACAACTCCTCGTCCCTTTGGCTTATTTGTAGCGATAGGTGATGCGGCCGCGCGTCAGATCATAGGGCGACAACTCGACCGTCACCTTATCCCCCGGCAATATCTTGATGAAATGCATGCGCATTTTTCCGGAGATATGCGCCAGTACCTTGTGTCCGTTTTCCAGCTCCACTCGAAAGGATGCATTGGGCAGCGTTTCCAGAATCGTTCCGTCGATTTTAATGGAAGCTTCTTTTGGCATACAGAATTCAGATCCCTTCGGTTAAAATGATCGCGCCGTTCCGCGTAACGACCACGTCGTGCTCAAAGTGCGCGGAGCAGGAGCCGTCCTCCGCCACCACCGTCCACTGGTCGGTCCGCGTGCGCACCTCATAACCGCCGGCGTTGACCATGGGCTCGATGGCGAACACCATCCCCTCTTTCAACCGCGGTCCGCGATGCGGTTCGCCGTAATTGGGGATCTGCGGCGCCTCGTGCATCGACCGGCCGATGCCGTGACCCACCAGGTCGCGCACCACCGAAAAGCCGGCCTTCTCCACGTGCTGCTGCACCGCATGGCCGATGTCCGAGAGCCGATTGCCCTCCACCGCCTTGGCGATGCCGCGGTAAAGCGCCTCCCGCGTCACCTGCATCAGCCGCTGTTTTTCTGCAGAGATGGCGCCCACCGCAAAAGTCTTGGCGGCATCGCCGTACCAGCCGTTTTTCTCAACGCCCACATCCACGCTGACGATCTGTCCCTCCTGCAGCGCCCGGTCGCCCGGGATGCCGTGCACCACCTCTTCGTCGATGGAGGTGCAGATGTTCGCCGGATAGCCGTAAAAGCCCTTGAAAGCAGGGCGGCCGCCGGCCTTTTGGATAAATTCAGCGATGATCCGGTCCAGCTCTCCGGTCTTTAATCCCGGAGCGATCAGGGATTCGGCCAGGTTGATGGCCTCGACCACGATCCGGCAGCTTTCTTTCAATCCTTCGATGTCGGCTGCGCTTTTGATGGTGATCATATCGTCCTATCGCACCAGCGGCGCCACCAAGTCGTCCATCTCCCGATGGATTTGCTCGAGCGGGGCATCGCCGCGCAGAATGGCCAGCTTGTTCTGCTTTTCGTAATAGCCCTTTAGAGGCGCGGTTTTCTCTTCGTACACCCTGAGGCGGTTCAGCACCGTAGCCTC
>JAKJDB010000445.1 GCA_022706175.1 Candidatus Zhuqueibacterota bacterium
TCCTGCTGATGATCCCGGGCCTGGCCATGTTTTACGGCGGCCTGGTGCGCACCAAAAACGTGCTCGGCACCATGATGCACAGCTTTGCCGCCATGGCTATTGTCGGCGTGCTCTGGGTGGTCTGCGGCTATGCCATGAGCTTTGGCCCCAACGCCCTGGGCGGCTGGATCGGTTGGAAAAAAGAGTACTTTTTTCTTTCCGGCATCGACACCACCATCCTCAACGCCCATGTGCCGGAATATGTTTTTGCCATGTTCCAGGGAAAGTTCGCCATGATCACCCCGGCGCTGATCGCCGGAGCGTTTGCCGAACGCGTCAGCTTTCGCGGATACTGCCTGTTTATCACTCTGTGGAGCCTGCTGGTCTATAATCCCCTCTGCCATTGGGTCTGGGCCAGCGACGGCTTTCTGTTCAAGCTGGGCACCATCGATTTCGCCGGCGGCACCGTGGTCCATATCGCAGCCGGCGTGTCCGGTCTGACCGCAGCCCTGTACCTGGGCGCGCGACGCGGCTATCCTAAAACCGCCATGAATCCCAGCAACCTGGTCATGACCCTCATGGGCGCAGGACTGTTGTGGGTGGGATGGTTCGGCTTCAACGCCGGCAGTTCGGTGTCCAGCGGAATGGATACCGCCCGTGCCCTGGCGGTCACCCAGGTCGCCGCGGCCACGGGCGCGGCCATGTGGATGGTGATCGAAGCGCTGCAGCACGGCAAAGCCACCAGCCTGGGCATCGTCAGCGGCATTCTCGCCGGACTGGTGGTCATCACCCCGGCAGCCGGTGTGGTGCAGCCTGCCGGCGCCATGGCTCTGGCGGCGTTGGCCTCGCTGATCTGCTATGCAAGCATTCAGATTAAAAACAGAATGGGCTATGACGACAGCCTCGACGTATTCGGCATCCACGGCGTTGCCGGTCTGCTCGGCGCCCTGTTTTTGAGCTTTTTCATCCGGCCGGCGTGGATGGCCGAGGCCGCTGCCAAAGCCGGCGGCAGTTGGACCGCCTGGCAACAGCTGACCGTGCAGTCTGTTGGAGTGGGGCTCACCATCCTCTACTCGGGCCTGCTCTCTCTGGGGCTGGTGATTCTGGTGGAAAAGACGGTGGGCTTCCGCTTGGAGGGCAAGTTAGAGTCCGCCGGCATGGACAGCAGCCTGCACGGCGAACACGGCTATGGATTGATCAACCTGAGTTGAGGAAGGACAGGATCCCTGCATGAAACTGGTCACCGCCATCATACAACCGGACAAACTGGACGATGTGCGCGAAGCGCTCATCGCGGCCGAGATCACCCGCATCACCGTCAGCCGGGTGTCCGGCCACGGTCGCAGCGTCAATCAGGATTTGTATCGCGGCCAGATCGTTGTACCGAACCTGCTGCCCAAAGTCCGGCTTGACATCGCCTGCAATGATGCGTTCGTAGAGATCACCGTGGCGGCCATCTTACAGGCCGCGCGTCATAACGACGGCCGCATCGGCGATGGAAAAATATTCATCACCCATTTGGAAGAGTGTATTCGCATTCGCACCGGCGAACGGGGCGGCGACGCCATCTAGGCGTTGAACAGCCGCCCGCTTTCGTCCCGGTTCTGTATTTTGATTCATCATCCTTATCAAGGAGAAAAAAATGTCCATCAAAACATCCGGCGTCAATCTGCGCCAACAGGTGTTGTTGACCATCGCCGCCAACAATAAAATAGACTATACGCCGCAGACCGTGTCGAGCCCCAAGATTTACGGCATCAACTGCTTTACCGAACAGGTGATGCGCGAAAAGATGCCCAAGGACGTGTACAAAAAACTGCGCGCCACCATCCGCAAAGGCGAAAAGCTGGACATGGCCATCGCCGATGTGGTGGCCCATGCCATGAAGGAATGGGCGTTGAGCAAGGGGGTCTCTCATTTCACCCACTGGTTTCAGCCGCAGACCGGACTGACCGCGGAAAAGCATGACGCCTTTATCGAATTTGATGAAGAGGGCATGGTCCTGGAACGGTTCCGCGGCGAGCAGCTGGTGCAGGGCGAACCCGACGCCTCCTCGTTCCCCAGCGGCGGCATGCGCACTACCTTTGAAGCGCGCGGCTACACCATGTGGGATCCCTCCAGCCCGGCGTTCATCATGGAAGGACCCAAGGGCGGCATCCTCTGCATCCCCTCGGTCTTTATCAGCTACACCGGTGAGGCGCTGGATAAAAAGACACCGCTGCTGCGCTCCATGGAATCGCTGAGCCATTCATCCTTGAAAATATTGCGGCTCTTCGGCAACAGCAAAGCCGACCGGGTTATCACCACCATCGGCACCGAGCAAGAGTATTTTCTCATCGACAAGTCGTTTTTTACGCTGCGTCCGGACCTGCGCATCACCGGCCGAACGCTGCTGGGCGCGGAACCGCCCAAGGGACAGCAGCTGGAGGACCATTACTTTGGCGCCATCAAGGACCGCGTCCTCGCTTTCATGCAGGACTCGGAGATCGAGCTCTACAAAGTGGGCGTGCCGGCCAAAACCCGCCACAACGAGGTGGCGCCGCATCAGTTCGAAATTGCGCCGATCTTTGCCGAAGCCAATGTGGGAGCCGACCGCAATCAGTTGATCATGGAAATTCTGAAAAAAACGGCCAACCGCCACGGACTGGCGCTGCTGCTGCACGAAAAGCCCTTTGCCGGCATCAACGGCAGCGGCAAACACAACAACTGGTCCATGGCTGATTCGGAGGGTAACAATCTGCTCGAGCCCGGCAAAACGCCGGAGGAGAACCTGCAGTTCCTGGTATTTCTCACCGCCGTCCTGCGCGCCGTCTATTACTATGGCGATCTGCTGCGCGCCGCCATCGCCTCTGCGTCCAACGATCACCGGCTCGGCGCCAACGAAGCGCCGCCGGCGATCATGTCCGTTTTTCTCGGCGATCAACTGACCAAAATCCTCGATGCGATCAAAACCGGAAAAACCGTCAAGGCGACGACGCAGAACATCATCGATCTGGGCCTTACCAAAATGCCGGCCATCCTGCGCGACAACACGGACCGCAACCGCACCTCGCCCTTTGCCTTCACCGGCAACAAGTTCGAATTCCGCGCCGCCGGCTCGCTGGCCTCGGTGTCGCTGCCCAACACGATTCTCAACGCCGCGGTGGCCGATTCACTGGACGTGCTCTACGCCGATCTCGAGAAAGAGATCGAAAAGGGCACGGAATTCAAGGCCGCGGTGATCACCATTCTGCGCAAACACATCAAGGATACCGAAGCCGTTCGCTTCAATGGAAATAACTATAGCAAGGAGTGGGAGCAGGAGGCGGCGCGGCGCAATCTGCCCAACGTGAAAAACACCGCCTATGCGCTGGACAGTCTGGTGGCGCCGAAGAACGTCGACATGCTGCTGCGTCAGAAGGTGTTCAGTAAAGCCGAACTGGAATCGCGCTATCACACCAAGCTGGAACAGTACATCAAGACCATCGAGATCGAATGTGAAACCATGAACAACATGATCAACGGCATGGTGATCCCCGCCGCCATGACCTACCAGGCAAAGCTCATCGAAGTGGTGCAGGGATTGAAAAGCCTCAACGCCGTGGTGGCGGAAGCGT
>JAKJDB010000446.1 GCA_022706175.1 Candidatus Zhuqueibacterota bacterium
TCCGTTGTTAAAACCGCCGTCGTTCTGCCGGGTGTAGACGATATAGCGGTCAGGCGCCGCAGTCGGCTCCAGTGGATCCGACTGCGGCTGCCAGCGAAGGGTGACCTGGCGATGTCCGCTGAAATGGGTCTGCAGATGGGTGACGGCCAGCGGTTGAATTTGATAAGGCCGCTCGTGCTGCATGGCGAGAAATTTCACCATACCCTTGTACAGCGCACGCGCGGCGTCAAAGCGAAAACGCGGATCCAGCGCGAACATCATGTCGTTAAAATTTTGATGCGATAACAGTTCGATCAACGCAGAGGGCATGTTGGGCCGCACCACTTCCGCATACTGGGCTTCCATCAGCGCACGGCGGTTCCAGTGAGGGTCATAGAGCGCAGCCAGATCGCTCTGCAGCTGCGTTTGCAGGATGTCGGCCAGATCACGGTTGGCCATGCGCGAGACTCCGTGAGGAAAGACCAAGCCTGAATCCGAACCTTCAACGCTGTAGATGGCCAGAGTGCCGATGGTGGTGTCGCTTCGATTGATGCCCGCATCGGTGTGCAGCGCCAGGGACAGATCGATCGGAATGCCGAGCCCGGCGGTCTGCTTGTTTTTCTTTGGACCAAAGGGAGCGCCGAACAGATAATTGGCGTATTCGCTGCGGCTGACGTAATCGTCCCGGTAGTCGTCCTTGCCGCCGAACAGATCATGCACCAGAGTGTCGGGAAAGCCGGAATAGTGCAGATAGTATTTGCTGCCTTCACAGAACCGCGGACGGCGGCTCTCCAGACCCTCACGCGGATACCGGCTAAAACCGCCGCCGAAACGAACAGCATCTGCACTGACCAAAAGACCGTGATGATCGCTCTGATTGGTCAGTCTCACCGAGCCGTTTTCAGCCTGGCGGCCTTTGAAAAATTTAAACCGTCCAAGATAGATCCACGTGTGACCGCCGATCTGCTGATTGACGAGAAACTCACTGCAGCCGCCGGCATGATGCACTTGATAGTGCGCATCCGGTACCTGCTGTGGTGAAGCGGCATAGGTAACATACACCGCATACTCGCCGGCGGCGGGAATATCCGGAATCCAGATCGCCTGGCGCCGGCCGATGGTGTCGGCAGTGGTGCGCCGGCTGCTTCCCTGCTGAAACGGATTGAGCGAAGCGGTGAGCAGCGGTTCCGCCGGGGCAAACCCCTTTTCCTCAGCGGTGTTCCACGCGGCATCCGGCTCTGCCTGCTCCTGATAGCCGGCTGGATCGTCGTTGTCCACGATGATCTCCAGCGTCTGCACATCCCGTTCCCGCGGCATGAACACGGTGGCGCCGGCATTTTCCAGCATGGGGATCAGATAGGGCACGACAAACGAGTAGGAGAGCAGATCCTCCACGGTCTGAAACAGTCGCGGCCGCTGCCATTGCCAGCGGTGCTGGGTGTTGTCATGATACCAGCCGTGACTAGGACGCACGTCGATGGTGCGGCCGAGCAGGCCGAGGTACGGCCGGAAGAGCGGCCGTTCCGGCCGCACCAGCGCTGCAGGTGCAGAGGGCAAAGGCCTTGCCAGACGGCTGCGGTCCAACTCCTGGAAACCCGAGCGATACAGATTGGGGACCAGCTGCTCCAGCGGCTGGCGTATGGAGTAGATGGTGATCCGGTAGTCTCTGTATTTGCGGCCTAGGCGATGGCGCAGCCCGGCGTACACCGCAGCCACATGATCAGGCCGATAGGCTGGATAGGAGAACGGTTTGTTGAAATAGACGGCCATCGTCGCTCTGGCTGCATCGATGGCCACGCTGTCCAAACGCACCGAGGCAGCCAGGGCTACAGGCTGTTTCGTGGCCACGCAGCGATCGAGCCAGCCGACGATTTTCTTGTGCGCCGCGGCGGTACGCTTGTCCATGGTCGAATAGTCATAGCGCGGTTTCCGTTCAACGACCCGGTGGGCACAGGTGCACAGGGACAGCAGCAGCAGGCTGTTGATCAGACGTACGGCTTTACTCATATCATCCTTCCCCAGCAATTTGCGGCTGACTGATTCGATTCGTAGAACCAGGCCTTCATCTCGGCGCCAGCACCCGGTCGATAGCCTCCAGTTGCTGGCGGCTGAATTCCAGATTCTGCAGACAAGCGAGGTTCTCCTGCAACTGCTGGACGGTGTTGACGCCGATCAGGGCAGAGGTGATCTCCGGCAGTCGCAACACCCAGGCTAACGCCATCTGCGCCAGCGTCTGTCCGCGTTCATGGGCCAACTCGTTGAGGCGGCGCACGCACGTCCGTTTTTCTTCCGTGATCTGCTCCGGCCGCAGCGCGCCGTGCGGCCTGGCCGCCCGGGAATCAGAGGGAATGCCGGAGAGATATTTGTCGGACAGCAGGCCCTGAGCGAGGGGCGAGAAAACGATGCAGCCGATCTTTTCGCGCCGCAGCACTTCGGTCAGGCCGTTCTCAATGCCGCGCTCGAACAGCGAGTACTTGGGCTGATGGATCAGGCACGGCGTTCCCAGTCGGCGCAGAATGGCGGCGGCTTTTTCCGTCTGCACCGCGTCATAGTTGGAGATGCCGGCGTACAGCGCCTTGCCCAGGCGAACCGCTTGATCCAAAGCGGACATGGTCTCCTCCAGCGGCGTGTCCGGATCATAGCGATGAGAGTAAAAGATATCGACATACTCCAATCCCATGCGTTTCAGACTCTGATCCAGGCTGGCGAGAAGGTATTTCCGGGAGCCCCATTCGCCATAGGGCCCTGGCCACATGTTGTAACCCGCTTTGGTGGAGATGATCAGCTCATCTCGATAGGGGCGCAGGTCCAGGCGCAACAGTTTGCCGAAATTTTCCTCAGCAGAGCCAAAGGGCGGACCATAATTGTTGGCCAGATCAAAATGGGTGACGCCCAGATCAAAGGCGCGGCGCACGATGGCACGGCCGTTTTCAAAAGCATCCACGCCGCCGAAATTGTGCCACAGCCCCAGCGACAGCGGCGGCAGAAGGATGCCGCTGGCGCCGCATCGCCGGTAGACGAACTGCTGATAACGATCCTGTTGAGCAGAATAGGTCATAGGTGTGCTCCTTGCCGGCTGTCCGTTCAGGGTCTTAGGATTTGGAGAGATATTTGGTGTCGATGCGGATCTCCATTCCCTTTTCCGTTTCGCTTAATTCGTAATCCACGATAAAGAACCGGTTATCGCGATAGTGCGTTTCCTTGCGTTCAATCAGAAACTCGAGCAAAGAATGGATCTGTTCACGTTGATCGGGTTCGATCATGTTCTCGATATCCCGTTGCTCCTGTTCACGCACCTGCGGCTGTTCCAACGAAAGGTTCCAGGCCAGGATGGCGTACGAGATCGCTTTTTCCCTGGCGCTGAAATCCGCGCAGTGCTGCAGCAGCGGGGAGGCATACTCGATGATCAGGGAGGCCAGATCAGAGGTGACGACCGCACCGGCTTTGGCAAAGGGGCCGGGCGCTTGGGGATCACTGCAAAGGGTCATGGTCATACGTTCCTTTTACCACAGTTGAGCAGGCGGCGCAGGGTGAACTCCTGCTGCAGCTCTGCCAGTTTTTGCCTGGTGGACACGGCGGG
>JAKJDB010000447.1 GCA_022706175.1 Candidatus Zhuqueibacterota bacterium
GCCAAACCCGGCGTGGTCCGATGCGATGGCGATGGACATGGGGACTCCTTCAGCAAGGGTGTTTGAAACAGGAGAGGTTCTGCGCTTAATTTCTGCCGGTGGCAAACCAACGTTCGCGCCCCATCACACTGATCGAAAAGCGCAGGATCTTTTCCTCATAGAGAAAATGCGTTTGCTCCCCGCGCAGGCCGAATTCCACCGCCATGTCCACGCGGCCGTTGTCCCGCTTGAAAGGCAGTGAAACGCCGGTGGTGATGAAGCGCTCGCCCACTGCGTCGCCGGCGGCGTTGGTGTACGGCAGTTGGGCATAATAAGCGCCAAGACGCCAGGCGATGCGCTGATGGTAGCGATCCGTGGTCCGGTTGCTTTGCAGATATTCCACGCCGCCGCCGATGCGCTGATACTCTTTGAACGCCTCTCGCGAAACGCCGTTGACCCGGTACGCGCTCCAATCCTGTTGATAGTAATCCAACGCCCACATGGTCTTGGCCAGAGACAGCGAAACGCCGAAACCAAAGGCGCTTGGGTAATGAATGGTCCCTTCAGGCAACGTCTGTGAAAAACCGCTGCTGGCCGAGATGTCGGTCTTTTGCTTGAGATCGCGCCCGGTCTTGTAGATCAATCCCACGCCCAGGCGCTGCACCGGTTTGAGCAGCACGCCCAGATCATAGGTGATGCCGGAGAGATGGCTGTTATACCGATCGTCAGAATTGACATAGCCCGAGGGCACAAAAGTGTATTGCCACTCTTCTTTGATGGTGCCGAAATTAAAATTGATCAGGCCGGCGACCATCAGCCGGTCTTTCAGGTTGTACTGCAATCCCAGACTTCCGGCGGACAAGCCGCCGTTGCCTTTGATGATGTGGGAATAGGCCAGCGTGTCGGCCTTGAGCTCCGCCTCGAGCATATACCGGGAAATGGTCAACGGCCGCAGCAGGCTGACAAACGTGAGTTGGTCTTTCAGCGGAAACATAAACTGCACGCCCGCGGCATTGCCGTTGGCGGTCTGCACATCGCCGAGCGAGCTGGCGCTTTGAACCCATTCATAGTCGAACTGCACGCCCAGGCAGGTGGCAACGCCCGTGCGATTGGCCGCCGCATTCATCGTGTTAAGGGCAAAGGGATCCGCAAGCCCGATGCCGGCGCCGCCCATACCGGTGGCCTTATGTGAAACATAATATCTGGGCACACCGAGACCAAAGGAGGAGTAATAGGAATCCGCCCGGCTGGGACGCCATGCGACGGTTGCCAGGACGGCGCTGAGGAACAAGAGTTTTTTTATAGGAGATGCAGACATGTCAGACTCGAAGGTTAGAACTTGGTGGTCGGCGGTATGGAATAGGTGATTTCGATTTTAGGCGCATAATCAGGCTGATCCACGCCGGTGTACAGGCTGATGCGGGCGGCGTCGACGCCATAAGGACCGGTCAGCAGCATGCCGTAATTGGCTGGATTCTGCAGCACCCAATTTTGCACCAAAGTGGCCATGGCCCTGGTCGCTGTGGTTCCGGAGAACACCAGCTGGGATTGGTCGGCATACGCATAGCCTCCCGGATAGGTGGCGAGCGTGTCGGCGGTCAGCGTGGCCGGCTGCCAGAGCGAGTCGTTGACCACCGCGTTGCAGGTGATCGCCAGACCGCCCTTGGGCAGAGCGCTGGCGGCTTGATCGATCTGCAGGGTGAGCAGCGCATGATGGATCGTGGCGTTTCCGGGCAGGCTGCTTAGGTCAAAGCGCAGCAGGGAGCGATAGCCGGCGGCATCATCGATCAGCAGCCGGTCCGGACGCGGCTCCAGGGTGGCTGCATTCGCCGCCCCCTGGTGAATCAGCAGGCTGGCGTCTTTGGAGATCGTGCTGACAACGGTGTCGAGAACGCCGGCGCGGCTGGTGTAGATGAAGCGGCCATAGCCGACGGAGGTGTCGCTGTCGCTGGAATTCAGAATGGCCATAAAATCAGCCTGGTTGAACTCCACCAGCACGCCGAAATTTTTGCCGGCATCGCGGATCCATCCGTCCACCGCAAGGGTGTCCAGAGAAAAGGAGAACCAGCCGGAATCAGCGGCCGGAACCTCAAAGCGGCCCCACTCGACCGCTGGATCGTAGTGATCCTTGGCTTTTTCCCAGACCACTTCGGATTCCGTCCATTCAGCGGTGACCGGACGAACGACCGCGGACAAGGCCGTGCCGTCGCCGGACCGGCTCACCTGGTGAAGAAACACGGTGGCGGAGTGGACATTGGCGGTGTCGATATCGGTCAGGCCGGAGAACTGGAGCAGCATGAAAGAGCGGGTGTCGGCGACCTGCCCGAACAGCAAAGTGGGGACCAGTCCGGCGACCGGCGCGGTCCAATAGCGGCCGCTGTCGACCGCGCGCAGCTCTACGGTTTTCAGTTCCCCTTTGTAGCTGCGCTGCAGATCGTCAAAGCCGCTGGGCAGCGGTTTGTCGTGCGTGCAACCGGCAGCGAGAAGACCTGCGGCCAGGCCTAATGCAAGTAGTGGTTTCATTACCATCCTGATACGCGGTTAAATAGCTCGAGGGGCCTGCGGAAAGCGGGCTTCCGGCGGCCGGGGACAGATTCTCTGGATCTGCTCTTTTTAACTCCGGCAGGGCCGTAAAAGATTCCATTAATGTAAAAAGAAATTTAATGAAAGTAAACAAGTTTGGCGTTCCGGCCCCGTCCGTGCGCTGTAACAAAAAGGGCAATCGAATCGATTGCCCTTGAAAAATGCGGTCGTCGCGGGTAGGGTTATTTCTCTTTTTCTTCGCGGCTTTCCTGCTTTTCGCTCTCTTTAGCGGCGGCCTCGGCTTGTTTCTGTTGCTTCTTTTTCTTCTCCTGGCGTTTCTGCCGCTGTTTCTCGATCTTTTCCATTTTCAGGTTTTCATAGCCCACCAGTTCGAAAATGGACATATCGGCGTTGTCGCCGCTGCGGTTGCCCAGCTTGACGATGCGGGTGTAGCCGCCGCTGCGTTCGGCATATTTAGGCGCGATCTCTTCGAATATCTGCTTGACCAGGTCTTTATCCCGGATGGTGCGCAGGACTTCGCGGCGCGCCGCCAGATCGCCTTTTTTCGCGAACGTGATGATGCGTTCGACCGTGGTCCGGGCTTCCTTGGCCTTCGGCGTGGTGGTGATGATGCTCTTGTGTTCAAAGAGGGCCAGGGCCAGGTTCGCCAGGGTGGCTTTCTTATGGCTATGAGTGCGGCCGAGCTTGCGGCCTGATTTTTGGTGTCTCATGAATTCAATCCTTCACGTCTGTCGTTGATAGGCATGGGGCGGTCTGACTAGTCATCCCCTTTGCGCAAATAGCTGTCCACATCCATGCCGAAGTGAATGCCTTTTTCTTCCAGGATCTTGGAAAGTTCGGAGAGCGATTTGCGGCCAAAGTTGCGAAACTTGAGCATCTCCTGTTCGTCGCGCCGCACCAGATCGCCGATGGTTTTGATGTTGGCGGCCATCAGACAGTTGTGCGAACGCACGGACAGCTCCAGCTCATCGACCGTCATGCGCAACAGTTTGCGGATGCGGATGGCCTCTTCGTCCACCTCAGCCGGCTC
>JAKJDB010000448.1 GCA_022706175.1 Candidatus Zhuqueibacterota bacterium
CCGCCTGCACACAACCGAACCGCCGCGGATCGCGGTAACGGACTTCAGCGCCGTTGTCCAGGCACAGACACAGATGGGTGTGCGGCTCCAGCTCCTCCTGCCCGGCGAAATACCCCAGGCGGCCGCTCATGCCCAGATGGATCAACAGCCGGCTGCCGTTGTCCATCTCCCAGAGCAGATATTTGCCGCGCCGGCTGAGAGCCGTGATCCTGTAACCCTGAATCCACTTGCGCAAGTGCCGCACATTCACGGGCCGGCGCAGCCGCCTCTCGCGGACGAGTATCGTCTTGACTTCACGCCCGACCAGCAACGGCTGCAAACTGCGGCGAATGGTCTCCACCTCCGGCAATTCGGGCATGCTAGGTCAACCTCTTTTGAAAACGAAGGACGGAGAAGGTAAAAATCAAGGCGCCGAACAGGCAGAGGATCAGGCCCTGAACGTAAAGATGGCGAAGCCCGGCGCCCTTGATAAAAAGCTCACGGGTGATCAGAATAAAATAGCGCATGGGATTGAGATAGGTGAGCCATTGCGCCGACCTGGGCATGTTTTCTATGGGAAAAAGAAAACCGGACATCAGCAATATGAAAATCAGAATGAACCAGGACATGAACATCGCCTGCTGTTGCGTATGCGAAAAAGCGGAAACCAACAGGCCCAACCCCAAGGTGGTGAACAAAAAGATGACGCTCAGCAGCAGGTAGAGTCCCAGGTTGCCCACGATCGGAATCTGATACCACAGCCGGGCAAAGCCGATCGCCAGGCCCATCTCGACAAGACCCAGCAGAGCAAAGGGGATAATCTTGCCGATCAGCAGCTCGTGTTTTTTGATCGGCGCCACCAGCAGCTGTTCCAGAGTTCCGATCTCCCGCTCCCGCACCAAGCCCATGGCGCTGACCAGTGTGGTGATCATGGTAAGCAAAAACACCACAATGCCCGGGATCATAAAATCGCTGAGTTTGAGATTGGGATTGTACCACACCTGAACAACCGGCGTCAACAGATGAATCTCCTCGGACAACAGAGCGGCGGCGGACTGGCTGCGCACCCGGTCGGTCAAATAGGATTCCAAAATACCGGCGATATGGCCCAGAGCGACGTTGGCGGTGTTGGCATCCTGGCCGTCCACCAGCAGTTGAATGCGGCTGGGCTGCAGGGTCTGCAGATTTTTTTCCAAACCGCTGGGCAGTACCACTGCGATCATGGCGCGACCGGTATCCAGGTACTCGCCGACCAGACTCTCGCTCTCTTCGTGATAGCGGACGTTGAGATAGACCGTGTGGCTCAGGCGTTCGATCAACGCCCGGCTGGTGGAGGTGCGATCGAGATCGCAGATCACTGTGGACACCTGCTTGACTTCGGAGGAGATCACATAACCCAGCACCCAGATCTGGATGATCGGCACCATCAGGATCAGCGCCCGAATGGCCCGATCACGGCGGATTTGAATGAACTCCTTGCGGATGATGTGCAGAATGCGCCGCATCGCTCAGCCTTCCAGATTGGTTTTGAACCGTCTGACACTCACCGCCAGCAGCAGGGTTCCAAAGATCAGCAGAAAAACCGTGGGCAGGTACAGAAATCCGAATCCCACACCCTTGAGCATCACCCCACGCGCCTGAATGAGAAAATACTTGGCCGGCACAATGCAGGTGACCCACTGCAGCACCCGCGGCATGGAGGCGATGGGAAAGACAAAACCGGACAGCAACACCGACGGCAGCAACGTGCCGAGCATGGCGGCGAACAGTGCGGCCTGTTGCGTGCGCGTGCGCGAGGAGATAAACACGCCCAGACTCAACGAGGCATAGATGTAAATCAACATAAAGAACACCAGCAACGCCAGACTGCCGCGGATCGGCACGCCGAACACCCAATGGCTGAAACCGAGGATCGCCATGGCATCGAGAAACGCCAGCAGAATGTACGGGGCCACTTTGCCGATGATGATCTCCACCGGACGGATGGGCGAGACAAAGATCTGCTCCAGCGTGCCGGTCTCGCGTTCGCGTGAGATCGTCAGCGACGTTAGCAAAGCGCAGATCATCATCATGAGAATGGCGATCAGACCCGGCACGACGAAATGAGTGCTCTTTAAATCCGGATTGTACCAGATGCGCGGTTCGATCTCCAGCGGCGTTGCCAGCAGCCCCTGATTCAACTCGAGCGTGGTTCGGGTCAGAAACGATTTGAGATAGTTCATCGCGATGGTGGCGGTGTTGGCATTGGCGCCGTCCATGATCAGCTGCACCGAGGTTTCGGGCCGGCTGGTCAGCCGGCGATCGAAATCAGGGGGGATCACCAGCACGGCGCGCATGCGGCGGTGGAGAAAACCCGGCTCGATCTCACGGCGGTCCTGCAGCCGCGCGGTGATGCGGAAATAGTTCGAGCTGGTCAGCTTTTCCACCAGCTGCTGCGAGGACGGCGAGCGGTCCTGGTCGAGAACGGCAAGAGAAATATACTTGATGTCAAAGGTGATCGCATAGCCGTAGAGCAGGATCATCATCATTGGAAAAAGAAACACGATCAGCAGGCTGTAGGGATCGCGCCAGATATGAATAAACTCCTTTTGCAGAACAGCGACGATTCTCGGTTTCATGCTCCATTCCCGCCTAGGCTTTGGCCGGTTTCACCAGATCGATAAACACCTGCTCCACCGTGGGCTGTTGATATCGCTCCTTGAGCTCTAATGGCGAACCCAGCGCAATGATGCGGCCCTCATGCATGATCGACAGACGGTTGCAGTATTCGGCTTCATCCATATAATGGGTGGTCACAAAGATGGTGGTGCCGCCCTCCGCCAGCTGATGGATGGTGTCCCAGAACGCACGCCGGGAAATGGGATCCACTCCGCCGGTCGGCTCATCGAGAAAAAGAATTTTGGGCTGATGCAGGATCGCGCAGCTCAGAGCGAGCCGCTGCTTCCAGCCGGCGGGCAGGGAGCGGGTCAGTTTTTTTAGCTGCGCAGCCAGATCCATGCGCTGGATCACCGCCTCGCAGGCAAGGGACAACTCGGACGACGGCAGGCCATAGATGCCGCCGTAAAAAACGAGGTTCTCCTCCACGGTCAGATCGTCGTACAAAGAAAACTTTTGCGACATGTAGCCGATGTTCTTCTTGATGGCCTCGGTCTGGCTGAAAATGTCCAACCCCTCCACCCTGCCCTGACCCGACGTGGGCAGGATCAAGCCGCACAACATCCTGATGGTCGTGGTCTTGCCCGCGCCATTGGCGCCGAGAAAGCCAAAGATCTCGCCGTCGTGCACAAAAAAACTGATGTGATCGACTGCGACAAAACGGCCGAATTTTTTGGTCAGGTCGTTCACCTCGACCGAATAAGCGTTATCCATGCTCATCATTTCAATAAAGCGACAAAGACATCTTCAATGCCCGCAGGAATTACCTTGATCTGCAGATGCTCCTGCTCCTCCGCCGCCAGCTCGGCGACCCATGCGGCCATCACCTCTTCATCGACACGGGCGGACGCGTGAATGCAATCGCCGAAAATCTGCACCGAGTCAAACCGGCCCGAGGCGGTGAGACGGCGGCCGATCT
>JAKJDB010000449.1 GCA_022706175.1 Candidatus Zhuqueibacterota bacterium
TGGTCCGATACAGCACCGCCACATCCGAAAAGGTGCGTTCCGCCACCCGCAGTTCCATGGCGATCTTGTGGACGATCATCCGAGCTTCATCCAGATCATCCTCCACTTTCAGAATGGTCACCAGATCGCCGCTGGGCCGTTCGGTCCATAGTTTTTTGGCGTGACGCTGCCGGTTGTTCTTGATCACCGAATGAGCGGCAGACAGGATGTTCTTGACCGAACGGTAATTCTGTTCCAACCGGTACTTGGCGCAGCCGGGATAATCCTTTTCAAAATCGAGGATATTGCGGATCTCCGCTCCGCGCCAGCGGTAGATGGACTGATCGTCGTCCCCGACTACGCAGAGGTTGCGGTGCTTGGCCGCCAACAGCTGCAGGGCTCGATACTGGGCGTAATTGGTATCCTGATACTCATCCACCATCAGGTAGCGAAACCGGTCCTGATAATACTCTTTCACCAGAGGAAACAGCTCGAACAGCTCGATGGGCTTGATCAGCAGATCGTCGAAATCCATGGCATTCAATTCCGCCAGGCGGCGATCATAGGCTCGGTAAATTTTCGCGATGAGCGCATCCTGTTCGTTATCCACGGTCTTGTCCATTTCGTCGGGACGAACGAAATTGTTTTTCGCCATGCTGATCTTGTAGCCGACCTGGCGCGGCGGCAACTGCTGCACCGACAAATTCATATCCAGCAAAATGCTTTTGAGCAGGGATTGCTGATCCTCTTCGTCATAGATGGTAAAAGCCGGGGTGTAGCCGATGCGTTCCGCCTCTCGACGGAGGAGCCGTGCAAACAACGAATGAAACGTGCCGATCCACATGCCGGTGATCAAATGCGGCGCCAACCGGCCCACACGCTCGCGCATCTCGCCGGCTGCTTTGTTGGTAAAGGTCATGGCCAGGATTTCCCGCGGTTCGGCAAGGCCGTTGGCGAGGATATAGGCGATGCGGTAGGTCAGCACACGGGTTTTGCCTGATCCGGCGCCGGCGAGAATCAGAACCGGCCCATCGGTGCAACTGACCGCTTTGCGCTGTTCTTCATTCAAATCCGTTTGCAGCCACTCCAGCGCCAATGGGGCTGTCTTCTTCTCCGCCTTAGCCACGGCTGCGCCGTCCCTTCTGCTCACGGGCGAACTGGCGCCGCAGAGCGTCCAAACCTTTTTTTGCCTGTACATGCTGCGCCAGCGTGGTGGAGAAACGGTGGCGTCCACTGCCGTCGGCGACAAAATAGAGATAGGGAGTCTCAGAGGGAAAGAGCGTCGCCAAAAGCGCCTTTTTGCCCGGATTATTGATGGGGCCGGGCGGCAGCCCGGGATAGAGATAGGTGTTGTAGGGCGAGGGAATTTCCAGGTCCCGCAGCAGCAAGCGACGCGGGCCGTCCGGGATGATATATTGGATGGTCGGATCCGCCTGCAGAG
The DNA here is from genome assembly GCA_022706175.1 of Candidatus Zhuqueibacterota bacterium. The sequence goes on from JAKJDB010000449.1 coordinate 1,421, forward strand.
GCATGCCGACGCGCAAACGGTTGTGATACACCGAGGCGATAGCCGGCATCTCACTCTCCACCTTGGCCTCTGCCTGAACGATGGCGGCCAGGGTGACGATTTCGGACAGCGAAAAGCCCAGCTCCTGAGACCGTTCCTGCAGTGTGTCCCAAACCGCCTTTTTGAATTGCCGCACCATCATGATCACGGCCTGGCGTTCATTCATGCCATAGGTGCAGAGATATGTCTCAGGCAGTAAAAAGCCCTCCAGCGAAGGCGCCGGGATGGCCAGAGAGCGGATCAAGGCGGAATCCTGCACCAGGGACATGAAGGAGAGGGAATCCATCTCCATGGTCCGTCGGAAAATCCCCGCCACCGCGCTGGCGCGCAGGCCTTCGGGCACAGTGACCTTGGTGTACACCTGAGGACCCTCGGTCAGCGCCTTGATGACCGTATAATTAGACGCCTGCACCGGCAGAGAAAAATGGCCGGCGCGCAGCGCGTGTTTTTTATCCAGCAGCAACAACGCCCATTTGAAACGCTTTTCACTATAGATGACCTGCAGCCGTTTCAGTTCAGCCGTGATCTGCTCCGGGGAGGCCCCGTATTTGATTTTAATCTCAGCCCGTTGCGGCTGTGCGGAAAGCGGCCAGTACAGCACGTAACCCACCGGCACAGCGACGCAGAGAAGCAGCAGCGCCAGAAGCAGGCTGAGAAACAAAACGAGGGGCATGCGAATGATCTTCAGATTCACCTGTATTCGTCCTAGCTAAAAGATCAAAAAAAAGTCGTACAAAAAATGGCACCATACCGCCACGCTCAATCCACGGACCGAACAGAGGAGACAGTAGAACAATCCGGCGATCAGCCTGAACACGGCGGTGTAATCCCAACGGATGAAAAAAACATCATAGTGAAAAAGGGTGAAGAGAAAAGAAGAGGTCACAGCCATCAACAGATAGATATAAATGGGGTGCTCTTGCCAGCGCAGCAGGATCAGATGCACAGGCAGCCAGTAGAGTAATCCGCGAAACAACAGCTCCTCATACACGCCAGCCCCCATGGCCAGCATCACCGGATTCGAGGTTCCGTGAAGCGCCGGCGAGGCCAGAGAGAGCGCGCCGATCAAACGGTGGATCAGCAGGCCCATGACGCTGGCATAGGTGGCGCCCTCGATGATCGGATAAAAGAAAGAAGGCACCGTGATCCGCACCCGGCCCCACTCGTGACGATAGATGTAGATCACACAGAGTAGAATCGGCACCGCCAGAATGATCCATCCGGCTGCGCCGAATTCCAGTACCGGATATTTGAGCAGAACATCCGCCTTGTTGCGCAGAATGGCATGATGACTCCGCCCCGCCTGCAGCGCCAGCAACTCATAGAGGATCCAGAGCGGAGAAATGGTGATGAGGGCAAAGCTGAGATAGCGAGACTGACGAAAATAACCCTGCGCACCCCACAAGGAGCTGAAAATTTTATCTTCTTTTCGGGACAACCGGTTTCATCGTTAAGTGAAAGAGCCTGGAATCGATTGTGCGACAGTGGGAGAGCGGCCCTCCGTCCTGCGGCGGCTCAGGCCGATGCGTCGCCGCAACTGCTAATTTACTGAATATTTTTGCGAATTGCACCATGAATTCTCGGCCCGAATCCCTGATGGCCTGAGCCGCCGCACACAGTCGGCCTTGCGGCGTGGATGCCGACGGCGGTATCACAGACGGCTTCGTTTCTGCCATTTTTTAAACCGGCTCAACGGCATGCAGTTGATCACGTCCTCTTTTCGCACCCACCCCCGGCGTGCGGTGGCGATGCCGAAATGGACCATGGCCAGATGCTCCGGCGCATGCGCATCGGTGTTGATCGAGAGCTTGACGCCCGCCTGCACCGCAGCGCGGGCGTTGACATCCCCCAGATCCAGCCGGTCCCAGTAAGAGTTGATCTCCAGAGCCGTACCGGTCTCCGCCGCCACCTGCAGAACCCGGTTCAGATCGATGGCAAAGCCCTCCCTGCGGGAGATTAAACGTCCGGTGGGATGGCCGATAACGTCCACATAGGGATTACGCATGGCCCGGATGGTTCGCTCGGTGGGATCGGTCTTAAACGCGCTGTGAATGGATGCGACGACAACATCCAGTTCTGCCAAAACCTGATCC
>JAKJDB010000450.1 GCA_022706175.1 Candidatus Zhuqueibacterota bacterium
TCCCGCCGATGCGGTCATCCCGCTCAAAGACGATCACCTCATGTCCTCTGCGCGCCAGCTGTTGAGCGGCCGCCAGTCCGGCCGGCCCAGAACCCACCACTGCCACCCGTTTGCCGGTCCGGCGTACCGGCGGCTTCGGCGTGATCCACCCCTCCTGCCAGCCGCGCTCCACGATCTGACATTCAATGTGACGTATGGTCACCGGTTCCTGCAGGATCATCAACGTACACGCGGTCTCACAGGGCGCGGGACAAATCCGGCCGGTGAATTCCGGAAAATTATTCGTGCTGTGCAGCAGCTCGAGTGCACGGCGCCACTGCCCGCGATACACCATCTCATTCCAATCCGGAATGCGGTTTAACAGAGGGCAGCCGAACGCATGACAATGGGGCACTCCGCAATCCATACATCGCGCCGCCTGCTGGGTAAGCAGCTCAGCCGGCAGCGGCAGTTCGAACTCGAGAAAATCGTGAATCCGTTTCGCTTTGTCGCGCTTGCCCGGTTCGCAGCGCGGATATTCGATAAAACCGGTGGGCTTAGCCATGGAACACCTCCTCTGTCGCGGCCACGGTCTCCTTGTCCTGATCCTCGTACAGCTTCATGCGCTCCAGCGACTGGCGGTAATCGATGGGCATCACTTTAACGAAAAGCGGCAGATGCGCATCCCAGTTCTCCAGCAGCATCTTGGCGCGCGGGCTGTTGGTGAGCCGATAGTGATCCTCCAGGATCGCACGCAGTTCCTGCACATCCGAGCGCTTCCAGACGGGCTCCAGATCCACCATATCGAGATTGCAGCGGGTGTCGAACAATTGGGATTCGTCATAGACATAGGCAATGCCGCCGCTCATGCCGGCGGCAAAATTGTTGCCGGTCTGACCGATGACCACCACCGTGCCGCCGGTCATATACTCACAGCCATGATCGCCCACCCCTTCGACCACGGCGCGGGCGCCGCTGTTGCGCACCGCGAACCGTTCGCCGGCCACGCCGTTGATAAACACCTCACCGCCGGTGGCGCCGTACAGGACCACGTTGCCGACGATAATATTCTCATGGGGCTGGAACGTGGCGCCGATGGGCGGCACCAGCACCATGCGGCCGCCGGACATGCTCTTGCCGAGAAAATCATTGGCATCGCCCTCAACGCGCATGCTGATCCCGGGCGCCAGAAACGCGCCCAAACTCTGTCCGGCGCTGCCTTTGAAAGTGAGCTGAATGGTCGAGTCCGGCAGACCCTTGCTGCCGTATCGCCGGACAATTTCACCGCTCAATCTGGCCCCTACGGTGCGGTGCACATTGCGGATGGGGAGGTCGATGCGCACCTGCTGCTTGCGCTCCAGCGCCGGTTCACTCCTGCGGATCAATTCATGGTCGAGCAGATCGGCATGATCCACCTCGCGCACAGCCACACAGCGGCGTACCGATTGGTCCGGTTCCGTTTTTAACAGGGGCTGCAGATCCAGAGTGGACGCTTTCCAATGATCGATGTCCTTTGCCACCTCCAGATGTTCGGCATGACCGATCATCTCATCCAGAGTGCGAAATCCCAGCTCCGCCATATATTCCCTCAACTCCCGGGCCATGAAGCGCATGAACCGTTCGACGTATTCCGGTTTGCCTTTAAAGTGGGCACGCAGCGACGGGTCCTGGGTAGCGACTCCGACCGGACAGGTGTTCAAATGACATTTGCGCATCATCACACACCCCAGCACCACCAGCACCGTGGTGCCGAAACCGAACTCTTCTGCGCCGAGCAAAGCGGCGATCGCCAGATCCCGGCCGGTCTTTAGTTGTCCGTCCACCTGCACGCGAATGCGGCTACGCAGCCGATTGCGGATCAGAGTCTGCTGTGTTTCAGCCAATCCCAGCTCCCAGGGCAGCCCGGTGTGCTTGATGGAGGTGAGCGGCGATGCGCCGGTGCCGCCGTCGTGGCCGGCGATGAGCACCATGTCCGCTTTGGCTTTGGCCACGCCGGCCGCCACCGTGCCGACGCCCACTTCAGAGACCAGCTTGACCGACACGCGCGCCCGTGGATTCACCGCCTTGAGATCATAGATCAACTGCGCCAGATCTTCGATGGAATAGATGTCGTGATGCGGCGGCGGAGAGATCAGCGTGACGCCGGGAGTGGTGTGACGCACCATCGCGATCTCGGCGCTGACTTTATGACCGGGCAGCTGGCCGCCCTCGCCGGGCTTGGCGCCCTGGGCGATCTTGATCTGCAGCTCATCAGCGGTCACCGCGTATTCCGTGGTCACGCCGAAACGGCCGGAAGCGATCTGACGGATCGACGATCGTTTGCTGTCGCCGTTGGCCATCGGCGTGTTGCGGCTCGGATCTTCGCCGCCCTCGCCGGAATTGCTGTGGCCGCCCAACCGGTTCATGGCAATGGCGATGGTCTCATGCGCCTCACGGCTGATGGAGCCAAAGGACATAGCGGAGGAGACAAAGCGTTTCACAAGCGACTCCTCCGGCTCCACCTCTTCGATGGCTACAGGTTGTACGCGTTTGAACTGCAGCAGGCTGCGCAAGGTGACCCGTTCGCGCGATTGCGCGTTGATCAGAGCGCTGTACTCTTTAAACGCGGCATAATCGTCGTTCCAGGCGGCCTGCTGCAATTTGTAAATGGCCGTTGAATTCCATAAATGTTTTTCGCCGCCGTGGCGCACGTGATAGTCGCCGCCCGGCTCAAGCAGCGGTGGCGGCGCGGCCTGCGCGGGAAAGCCGTGGCCATGGCGCAGCAGCGTCTCCTTCGCCAGCTCCTCCAATCCCAGCCCGCCGATACGCGAGGCGGTGCCGCAAAAATAGCGGTCCACCAGCGCCCGGCTCAGCCCCACCGCCTCAAAGATCTGCGATCCAAAAAAACTGTGCAACGTGGAGATGCCCATTCGGCTGAAGGTTTTCAGCAGCCCTTTCTTGATCGCGGTGATGTAGGCGTCCATCGCCTCCTCCGGCTTGAGCGGCTTTTCCAACAGATTGGCCTCAGCCAGATCGCGGACCGTCTCAAACGCCAGATAGGGGCAGATGGCGTCGGCGCCAAAAGCCAGCAGCAGAGAAAAATGGATGACCTCGCGCGGCTCGCCGGATTCGATGATGATGCCGGCCCGATTGCGCAGCCCTTGAGCGATCAGATGATGATGCAACCCCGATACCGCCAGCAGCGAGGGAATGGCGGCCTGCGCAGCCTGAATCTTGCGATCGGTCAAAATCAACAGATTGCAGCCGCCTTGGATGTAATCGCAGGCCTGCTGAAAAATCTGTTGCAGAGCTTTTTCCAGATCCGCGCCGTTGCCATGGCTGGGAAAAAGGATGTCGATAAGGCCGGCCTGAATATCCTCGTGCCGGGCGGCGGCCAAGCGTTCCATATCGTCCATGGTCATGATGGGATGCGGCAGTTTCAAACCAAAGTTGTTCTTCGGCTGTTCCTCCAGCGCATTGATCTGGCGACCGACAAAACTTTCCAGCGACATGACCAGCTCTTCTCGCAACGGATCGATGGGCGGATTGGTCACCTGAGCGAACAACTGCTTGAAATAGGCGAACAACAGC
>JAKJDB010000451.1 GCA_022706175.1 Candidatus Zhuqueibacterota bacterium
TACCTGCGCATGCAGGCCACAAACGCCCTCGGCACTTCCATTTCTGCGCCCTATCAGTTTACCACCCTGCCGCCTTCGGAAGGGTGGGAACGGAAAATTTCAGGGTTTTACAGAGAATTCCGCGATCTTCATTTTATAGATGATAACACCGGCGTCATCGTCGGCGACAGTTTGATTATTCGCACGACGGATGGCGGAGACCACTGGACTTCGGTGTATCCCGGCACCGCCTGGATCAATTTCAGGGGCGTCTACTTTCCTTCCGCCGCGGTCGGCTATGCTTTTGGCAGTTATGATCACGTCGCTAAAACAACAAACAGCGGCGCGACCTGGAGCCTTATCGGAACCGGCAGCGGTCATTATCTGAATAACGGTTTTTTTCTCACCGATCAGCTCGGTTGGGTGATCACCGATGCGGGCGGCATCACCAAGACCATGGATGGCGGCGAAACTTGGACCATGCAGAGCAGCGGCACCGGCAGGCAGCTGTTCGGCGTTCATTTTGTCAACGCCGATACGGGCATAGTAGTTGGTGATCGTATTATTCTGCGCACGACCAACGGCGGGGCGAACTGGACGACGGTTCAAACGGACTCGACCGCCCTGTTTCGCAATGTTACGTTTGTCACGCCTCAGCTGGGCCTCATCGTAGGCGATAAGCCTTGGATTCTGCGCACGGTCGACGGCGGCCTTACCTGGTCTCCCATCACCCTGAGCACCTGGAGCGCGCAGACGATCTGGGATGTCAAGTTTTATTCGGAAGAGACCGCTCTCGCGGTCGGTTGGATGGGAACCATCTATCGCAGTGTGGACGGCGGTTTGACCTGGCAATTTCAACAAAGCGGCACGATGAACAATCTGTTCGCTTTGAGCCACGCCGGAGGGCGTACCACGATCGTTGGACGCAATCAGGCGATACTGCGCAGCGTCGACTTTTTATCCCTGCGAGCGCCCAACGGCGGAGAGTCCTGGAGCTCCGGCAGCGTGCACAACATCGTCTGGTGGTCGGATCTGTCCGGTGAATCCACCCTCGAGTACCGCATCGGCCGATACGGCGCCTGGACTCCGATTGCGGCCGTCGTTCCCACGGCGTCGGAAAGTTATGCCTGGACCCTTCCGGCGATTCAAACCGATAGCTGCAAGGTGCGTATAACCACCCTTCCCAGCGGTGCGTTTGCCGACGAGAGCGACGGCTATTTTTCCATCACGCAGGCCGCTCCTTCGCAGCATACTCTTTATCTCAATCCCGGATGGAATATGATTTCATCGTGGATGTCCCCGGCCGAACCCGCGATGGATTCGGTGATGGCGGACATTGTGGCAAGAGCACATCTTACGATTCTTAAAGACATCAGTGGGATGGTGTATTGGCCTGAGCTGGCCATCAACCTGATCGGAGATTGGAATCCTCTCGAGGGATATCAATGCTATGTCTCGGCGTCGGAATCGCTCAAGGTTGTGGGTCAAAAACAGACACCTGAGCTGACCCCTATGTCGCTTGCCGCCGGCTGGAGAATGGTCGCCTATCTGCGCGATAGCCCCCTCGATGCTGAGCTGGCTCTCGCTTCCCTCGGCGGCAATCTGGTCATCGCCAAGAACGGGACTGGAATGGTCTACTGGCCTGAACTGACCATCAACATGATCGGCGATATGCTGCCCGGTCAGGGGTATCAGATCTATCTCAGCGCGGCTTCCACGCTGACGTATCCCGCCAACGGCACAACCCTTCCCAAAAAACGGGTTCTGGCCTATAGGCCGGAGAGACCGGTACAGCATTTTCAACCGGCTCATCGCATGACCGGAAGCAATGCCATTTTGCTGGTCAAAGCGCCCCATTTCAGGGAGAACGATGAGATTGCGGTGGCTGGTCCTGGCGGCAAAATCGTCGGCGCCGCTGTGGTGCAGGACGGCCGGGCCTTGATCACCATCTGGGGCGATGATCCCCATTCAGAGGTATTAGAGGGATGCCGCGAGGGAGAGGCGTTGCAGCTGATGTTCTGGTCTGCTGACAGCAGCGTTGAATCCAGTCTGCCGATCGTTTCTCTTCAAAACGGTCTGACTGGAAGTGATCTGCCTGCTGAATTATTCTACCATGAAAACGCAGTCTGGGTGGCTCAAGCGGCGGACCTCATGCAGGCGCCCAGGAACTTTGCCTTGCGACAGAATTATCCAAATCCTTTTAATCCGACTACCAGCATCCGCTTCGAATTGCCCCAAGAGTGCAACCTGCAGTTGGTGATCTATAACCTTCGCGGTCAGGCGATTCGCACCCTGGTGGAGGGGAAAAAGAAGGCGGGCTATTACGATATCAGTTGGGATGGTCGGGATCAATCGGGCAAGCAGGTTGCCAGCGGTGTGTATCTGGTTCGCCTGCAGGCGGGTTCGTTTGTGCAGGTGATCAAAATGTCACTGATCAAATAAATGTCCATTGAAGTTTAATGTGTGCGGTAAGGCGGCCCTAATCAATCGAGCGCGAATTCATGCACAGCAGTAAGATAGCCTTTCTTCCCATCCCTGTTTTCATCCTCTCCTTTGTTCCGTTCATGCCGGGATGTGGTGAGCAGGCGTTTTCCGCCGAGTCCATTCAGTCCGGCCGGATCGTCTTAAAATTCAAAGATGATTTGCCGCTGTCTCAGTGGGATCCGGAGCGAATGCTGAATCGCTTGGGTTCACAGGCCCAGGGCCATGGCCTGATCCGGCTTGAAATGCCGAAGCAACAGGTCGCGCTGTCAACCCGTTCTTCGCGAGCTGCGGCGCGCATGAGCCGCGTTTATCACGGCATTCTCTCCAGCCAAGCCAACCGAAAGGCGGTTCTGAACTGGCTGCAGCGGCATCCTGCGATCGAATACGCCGAACCGCTCTATTACCATACCCTCGATGTGGCGCCAAAGGATTCGCTCTTTGTCCAACAGACTCATCTTCCGGTTATCGGTCTGCCGGACGCATGGGACAGGGTGCAGGGAGGGCAAGGCTCTGCGGTCATTGCCATTGTGGACGGCGGCACGGAGATCAGCCATCAGGACCTGCACAGCAACCTCTGGGTGAATGTGGATGAGATCGTCGGCAACAACCGGGATGATGACGGCAACGGGTATGTCGATGACCTTCATGGCTGGAATTTCGCCACGGACAGCGGCGATCCAACGGGCTTGACCACACAGCCTGATTTCGCCAACCATGGGACGCATACGGCCGGGATCGCCGATGCGGTGACCGACAACGTGCGCGGCATCGCCGGCGCAGCGTGGAATTGCCGGCTTATGGCGATCAACGCCGCCGACCGCTTCGGCGAAGGCATTGCCTACGGCTATGAAGCCATCCTCTACGCGGCGGAGAACGGCGCGGATATCATCAATTGCAGCTGGGGCCGAGGAGGATCTCCTTCGCAGTATGAGCAGGATGTCATCAACTATGTCACGGAACTGGGCGCTGTGGTCGTCGCCTCGGCCGGCAATTCAGGTTCTACGACGCTGAACTATCCAGCCTGCTACTCGAATGTGTTCGCCGTTGCCGCGACCAACGATTGGGATGCCAAGACCAGTTTCAGCA
>JAKJDB010000452.1 GCA_022706175.1 Candidatus Zhuqueibacterota bacterium
CGCGCATCAACAGCCGGCTGCCCATCTCCGAGATCGACGCGGTTCTGCGAACCGGTATCAGCTCGGGGCTGGGCGACGAATGGATCCGCATCGGTGGGCTCAAGGCCTTCGCCGACGGCTCTTTAGGTTCTTCCACTGCGCTGTTCTATCAACCCTATGAACAGCATCCAAACACCTTTGGCCTTGCCTCGGACGTACTGCTCGACGGCAGGTTGGAAAAATGGATTCTCAGCGCCGACCGTCATCGGCTGCAGGTATCCACCCATGCCATCGGCGACAGCGCCAACGGCCGGGCGCTGGATTTCTATGCCCAGTGCTCGCAGAACAACGAACCATGGGATCGGCGGCATCGTATCGAACACGCGCAGCATCTGGCGCCGGCGGATCTGTCACGGTTCGCGGAACTGGGCGTGATCGCTGCGATTCACCCCTATCACCTGATCGACGACGGCCGCTGGGCGGCCAAACGGATCGGACCAGCGCGTTGCCGACAGGCCTATCCCCTACGATCCCTGCTGGACCACGGCGCCAGGGTGAGCTTTGGCACGGATTGGACCGTGGCGCCGCTGAATCCGTTGTGGGGCCTTTATGCCGCGGTGACCCGTCGTACTTTGGATGGAAAAAATCCTGACGGCTGGATCCCGGAACAAAAGATCACTCTGTCCGAGGCTATTCGCTGCTATACGGTCAACAGCGCTTATAGCACCTATGAAGAGCACATCAAGGGCTGCCTCAAGCCGGGTTACCTCGCTGATTGGGTGGTATTGTCCGAGGATATTCTGAATCTGGAACCAGTCCGGTTGTGGGATGTGAAAGTGGAGATGACCGTGGTGGGCGGCAAAGTGGTGTATCAAAAGTAAAGCAAAGATGCCGGCCGTCAGGGAACCACGATGACTGAATTATAGCCGCCGAACGGGTCCAGCTCTTGCTCTCGGGCTTGTGGATCGCTGATCCACTGTTCACCGTCTATCACTATTTTATATCGATAGCGGCCTTTGGTCAACGGCAGACGGGTGGTCCAGCAAGCATCAGCTTCATCATACTGTAGGGTATCGCTGCCGTTGGACCAGGCGTTAAAGTCGCCGGCGATGGCGACGGATTTTAGCGGGCGATCAGCGCGATAGGTGAATCGCACCCATTGACGGTCGCCGGGCAGCCGTTGGGTAAAAGCGCAGGACCAGGGGAGCTTCTCCAGCGCTTCGGCCCGCCTGCGACCTCTGAAGCGCAACAGCAACGAGGCGTGCGGTTGCAGGCGCAGGTCCACGGAATCTCTATTCAGCGAATATTTTTTTCCGGTCAGCAGATCCTGAAAACGACCGTGGTGGAACACAGGGCGGGGCAACCCCAGGCGCCGCCCTTCGACGCTGCCCGCATTGTTCAGCACCACCAGGATCGCATTCCGCTGGTCATAGCGCAGGTATGCGTAAACCCCATAATCCTTGTAAACCTCCACCAGTCTGCCGCCGGAAAGGCACGGGTATCTTTTTCTGAGCCTTGCCAGTCCTGCGACAGATTCGAACAGATCACGGTCCCGACCGTACACCGCCTGCCAGTCCATCATCCTTCGATTCAGATAGTCCTGTCCCTCGCCGGTTTTTTCATGGGTGGGCGCTGCGCCGGGCGAAGCGATCTCTGTGCCGTAATAGAGCATGGGCAGGCCGGGGATGGTGAACAGATAGGTGAGGGCGGATTCAATTTTTTCCTTCGGCCGTTCTCCGGCCCAGTAACTGAAGCGGGCCACGTCATGGTTGTCGATCAAGGGCGAGAGCAGGAGGGAGGGGAACGCGGTATACGATTGCCCATATCCTTCACTCAGCCACTGTATGCCGCTGCCCTGGGCAAAGACACGGTGGATGGCATAGTACATGGGGATATCAAACAGTGCGCTGAAGCCCAAATCCCGATAGCCGGCGACATAAGGCGTATCGCCGCTAAAGACTTCGCCCAGCAGCAGGAAATCAGGTCCGGCGAATTCGTGCAGATCCTTGCACAATTTGCGCCAGAAAGATTTAGGGATGTGCTTGACCGCATCCAGGCGAAATCCGTCGCAGCCGGTCTGCAGGATCCAGTATTTGGACATGTCCAGCAGAAACGCGTAGACGTTGGGATTGCCCTGATTCAAGTCGGGCAGGCCGTTGAGCTCGCAGTTTTCCAACTGTTCCTGGTCCTGCCAGTCCTGAATGCTGGTGGACGCGTCAACGCCGCTGTGGCTGTGGAACCAGTGGCGGTAGCCCTCCTGCTGCCATAGTGTTTGATCAGCAACCCAGGGGTGGTCCGGCGCCACATGATTGTAGATCATGTCGAGGATGATTTTGATGTGCCGGCGATGGGCTTCTTTCACCAGCTTTTGCAGCAGCGTCATGTCGCCGAAATGCTCATCCACGGCAAAAAAATTCACCGGGCTGTAGCCGTGATAGGGCCACCATCCGGCAAAGGCGGAATCGCTGTTGTCGCAGACCGGCGACAGCCACAAGGCGGTGATACCCAGATCCTGGAGATAGTCCAGCCGGTCGATGACGCCCTGCAGATCGCCGCCCTGATAGGTCTTGAGCGCCTCGGAATTGCCGATAGCCGGATTAAAAAGCACATGGCTGGCAGGGTTGCGGCCCGCGTCGTTGGCCGGATCGCCGTTGCAGAATCGGTCTATTAGCAGGAAATAGAGGATCTCGCGAGACCAATCCACAGCCGGCCGGGTTTGCGGCTGAAGAGAGGGATCGGCGCGCGGCGACCAGACTGGCCCGTGCTGTAATTGATCACCGGCTGCGCAGCAACAGAGGACAAGGATGAAATAGAAATATCGCTTGATTCTCACCATGGGGCTCACTTTAAGGCGGCGGCGCTTGCCGGGAATCAGGCGCCCTCCAGATCATACTGAAGTTGGTAGAGACGATGATAAATGCCTTTACGCTCGAGCAACTCTACATGCGTGCCCATCTCCCTGATCTCGCCCTTGTGCAACACCAGGATCCAATCCGCATCCTGGATCGTCGAAAGCCGGTGGGCGATGATGATAGAGGTGCGACCTTTCATCAACACTTGGATGGCATCGCGGATGTAGCCTTCGGTTTCGGTGTCCACGCTCGATGTGGCTTCGTCCAGAATCAGGATCTCCGGATCAAAGCAGAGGGCGCGCGCGAACGACAGCAGCTGTTTTTGCCCCACCGAGAGGTTGCTGCCGCGCTCGGACAGTTCCGTCTGGTATCCGTTGACTAATTTGACAATGAAATCGTGTGCGTGCACTTCCTGTGCCGCACGGAGTACCCGGTCCATGGGAATGTTCTGATTGCCGAGCCGGATGTTGTACTCCACGGTGCCGGAAAAGATGAACACATCCTGCAGCACCATGCGAATCCGGCGGCGCAAATCCTCCAGGGGCATGTGCCGGGTGTCGACGCCATCCAGGAGCACGGCGCCGGCCGTGGGCTCGTACAAACGATTGATCAGGTTGATCAGCGAGGTTTTGCCTGCGCCGGTCGCGCCGACCACCGCCACTTTTTCTCCTGGTTTGATGGTGAAATT
>JAKJDB010000453.1 GCA_022706175.1 Candidatus Zhuqueibacterota bacterium
GGTTACGCGGAGGGAGAGCCAGGTGTGCAGCTGCAGGCAGAGGCCGCTCTGCTGCTGATGCTGCTCGAGCGCCTGCACGACAAGGGCGTTTTGCATCTCTCCGATCTGTTGCGCAGGTACCCTCCGGTTCGTCATGAGCCCGATTTTTCCGCGTTTGCCTTTGACGACTCCTTTATCGCCTCACTGCCGCATGCGCCGGGCGTCTATGTAATGCGCGATCGTCAGGAGCGAATCCTCTATGTCGGTAAAGCCGCGGACCTGTTCGAACGGGTGGGCTCTTACTTTCGCGCCAGAGGGGCGGTGGATGAAAAGCTGCAGACTCTGTGGGATCATATTCACCAAATGCAGATCGTCCGTACCGGCTCTGAACTGGAGGCCCTGCTGTTGGAGAACCGTCTGATCAAAGAGCTGCAACCGCTCATCAACACCCAGGTGGACGTGTTCGGCCGAACCCATCGACGCAAAAGCCGGTTTCCGCGCATCCTTCTTCTGCCCGCCGCCTATGACGATTCATGGGCGCTCTATTTTCTGCATCCGGATAAGGCGCTTTATTGCTGTTTGCTGTCGACCATGGAAGAGGAGCCCTCAGCCGCCTGGACCGTTTTCGACCGTAGTTTGTCGCCGAAGGCCGATGAGGAGCTGAGGGCTGAGATCGACGGTTATTTTTTTCAGCCCGGCAGACTCTTGGCCGCGCCGGATGAACGGGCCGAGATTGCGGTCACCTGGTTGTCGGCTCATGAAGAACAGGCGGAGAGCATCGATATGCGCGGCGTGCTTGACGCGGCCGATGCGCTGCAGATCGTACACGCTTTTTTGCGTGATGGCCGCTCGAATGTGAGACGGATTTTTTACCACTCTTAGGGGCTGCTTTGACACACCGACGTGGCGAAAGAAACAGGGTACAGCGAAGGCATTCGGTTTTTTTTCAACGAATCGACTTTTCCCGCTGCCGGGTCCTCTTTTGTCTATGGGCCTGCCTGGTTTTTCCTGCGCTGCTTTATCCGGCCGGTCTGAGCTATACGCTCGCTTTTGATCAGCTCACCTGGAAGTATCTCACGGTGACCATTCAGTTGGAAAATCCCTCCGGTCGCCGCCTGCTGTTCTCCATGCCCAATTGGATCCCCGGCGCCTATGAATGGGGTTTGTTCGGCGACCAGGTGATCGATTTCTCTGCGGTCGACAGCAGCGGTGCAAAACTGGCCTGGGAAAAGCTGAGCCGCAGCGACTGGGAGGTGCAGGGCGGTGAAGGTCCGATCAGCGTCGCTTACACGCTGAAGCCTATCAGCCGATCGTACTGGGGCACTGGCCTGGATTCCACCGGTGCGCTGCTGGAGGGCGCAGCCACCTGGATGCGCGTACGCGATTTGGAGAAGATGCCTGTTCGAGTGAGAGTGCGCGCACCGGCCGGCTGGCGTATCGCCACCGGTCTGACGAGGGAAACGGGGGAGAGCTGGGTTGCCGGCGGCTATGATGAATTGGCGGACTGTCCGTTGCTTTTGGGCGCGCTCAGCGACACCTCTTTTGTCGTCGACGGCGCACGCCACGAACTCTATTTTCATGGTGAAGCGGCGATCGATCGTCCGGCGTTCACCGCCATGGTCGGCAGAATTGTGGCCGCCCAATCCCGGTTGATGGGCGGGTTGCCCTACACCCGCTATGTGTTCCAGTTCATTCTCAGCGCTGATGAGCGGGGCAGCAGCGGCCTCGAGCACCGCAACAGCACCACCATTCGTTTGTCGAGCCTGGAGGTGATGAAAGATGTGCGCAGCGCCGCTTCAATCATCAGCCACGAGTTTTTTCATCTGTGGAACGTCAAGCGCATCACCAGCGCGGCTTTTGCGCCGTTGAACTATCAACAGGAGGCGCGCACAGAGTCTTTGTGGTGGTTCGAAGGGGTGACCAGCTATTATGCCGATTTGGCATTGTTGCGCAGCGGCGTCTGGACCGGGGATGAATTTTTGCGCCATCAGGCGATGGAGATTGAACGTCTGCAGGACAATCCCGATCGCCTGCGCACCACTCTGGCGCAGGCGAGCTGGCGCGTCTGGCAGAACGGCTTCGCCGGTCCGGGCATCTCATATTACAACAAGGGCCAGCTGCTCGGACTGCTGCTGGACGTCATGATCCGCAAGGCCACGCGCAACGAAAAATCACTTGATCATGTCTTGCACTATTTGTATCATACCTATGCCAGGGCCGGTCGCGGCGTTGGCGACGACGAGTGGGCTGACATTTTGAGGCAGGCGGCCGGCAAGGATTTTACCGCGTTTCTCGATCGTTATCTTTACGGCCTGGCTGAACTGCCGTATCAGGAGATCCTGGCCTTTGCCGGCTTGAAGGCCGTTGTCCAAACAGAGCGGATGCCCACCATCGGCGCCATTCGCATCATCGGGCCGCGCAATCGCGTTTTCTCTCTGGAAGAAACATCCGCGGCCGGCCGCGCCGGACTGCGACGCAACGACCTGATCCTCAGCATCGACGATCAGGCTTTCAAGGGCGAAGCGGGGCTGTATGAATGGGTGGGTAAGAAAACCATCGGCGATACCGTCCGGCTGCTGATCAGCCGCGATGGGATTCAATGGCCGCTGACCGTTGCAGTGGATTCGCGGGAGCAAATTTCCTGCACCCTCTCTCTGTCGCCGAGTCCGGACCCGATGGCTCTGGCCATCAGAAACAGTCTGCTGAGTGGACCATGAAGCGAACCTTCATCCTGATCATTTTTTTCTCCACCCTGGTCGCAGCCTATGCGACGGTGACCTCGCCGGCAGAGTTTCTCGGCTTTACGCCCGGCGATGATTATCAACTCGCTGATTACGAGACCATTATCTCCTATTTCAAAGAGCTGGAGCAGGAATCCGACTGTCTGCTGCTGCAGGAATTAGGCCGGACCACCCAGGGCCGGCCTCTGTACCTGGCGGTGATCTCCAGTCCGCAGAATCTGCAAAACCGGAAACAGATCATCGCACGGCAGGCCCGCCTGGCACGGCCTTTGGGGCTGAGCGCCGGCGAGGCGAAAAAACTCATCGAGCAGGCGCCGGTGATCGTCTCCATCAACTGTTCCATCCATCCGCGCGAGGTCGGCGCTTCGCAGATGAGCATGGAGTTGGCCTTTCGGCTGCTGAACGACCGGTCGCCGGAAATGCAAATGATGTTGAACAAAGTCGTTCTGCTGTTGATGCCTGGTCAAAATCCGGACGGCCTGGATGCCGTTGTTCGCGGTTATGAGAAAAACCTGCGCGCCGGCAGACCGGACGCCCCCATCTCTCAGCCGGATCATCCCTATGCCGGCCATGACCTGAACCGTGACTGGTTCATGCTGTCGCAGAAAGAAACCAGGCTGACCGTTGAAAAAGTATACAACGTCTGGCGGCCTCATATCGTTTTCGATCTGCATCAGATGGGGTCCAACGGCGGCCGAATGTTTTTGCCGCCCTATGTGGATCCCTATGATCCCTACATCGATCCACTGCTGCAAGCCGGATCGTCGGCGTTGGGCCATTCGATCGCTGTG
>JAKJDB010000454.1 GCA_022706175.1 Candidatus Zhuqueibacterota bacterium
GATTTTAGACCCATCCGGCGCCTGCCAGTGGAACAGATTGGGCCCCACATAGCCGGTAACGTTGAGGTTGTTCTCCCAGCGATAGAGCGTTTTCCAGATGACGAAATGGTCGATTCCGCTTTTGGCCAGAATCTGCGGCATCTGCAAGGTGTGACCGGGTTCGTCGACATTCCAGGCCATTCGAGCGTCATAGTTGAACTGGTTCTGCAGCCAGAGTTTGCCGTAGTAAATGTTGCGGATCAATCCTTCGCCGCCGAGCAAAAGTTCGCTGGGCCCGAAATAAAAACCGCCGCATTCGAGAACCCCGTTGCGCAGCAGATCGCCCACCTCGGCGTATCGTTGCGGATTGCGGCGTAAAAATTCTTCCAGTACAAACACATCCTCTTCGGAAAATTTAAAGTCCGGCTGGGCGCTGAGGATGTCGATGGATTGACTGATGGCCTGGCAATTGAGGGTGGTGCAGGCCTCCGGGGTGTCCGGCCAGCAGAGATCGGCGTGCGAATGGGGGATGATGAAAATCTGCAGATCCGCATGGTCGTGGGTCGCCCGGCGGTCCTGAGCGATTCGCATGGTTCTGTGCCCGTGCGAGGTGGATATCTTTAGTCGCGCCGACAATCGGGAGCCGACCACTTGCAGATCAGCGTTGGACGGCACGATCAGCCAGGCGGAAGTGTCCGCCGGGATGGAGGGGATGGTGACTCGGGCTGCTGGGCGGCCCGAGTCTGCCAGCACCTGCAGCGTGGTGGGGCCGGAGGGCTTGCTGGAGACATTGTAGACCAACAGCGAGAACAGATCCGTGACGGTATGATCATCTATTTTTTTGGAAACAGGTGAAACCATGGGTTCTGCAACAAATATCTGATCATCCACGGCAAATAGGGATTCCAGCCGGCTATAGAGCCACCAGCTTCCGCCCGCCTGATCCACTTTGGCCAAAAGCAAGTTGTCCCCTTTGTGCAGCTGAACCTGAATATGATCCGCATCAGGCCCGCCGGCCCGCACATCCGGATACTGATAGATCTCTTTGCCGTTGAGCCACAGTTTGAGACGGTCGTTGCTGCCGGTCTTGAGCAGTGCGTGCGTCTTCTGATCGCAGCGAATGATCGCCGCCGCATAGGCGACGTTGTTTTGATTGGGCGACAGATAGCGGACGAAATCGAGTTTGCCGGAGGCATCCGCAACGACCGGCTGCCAGGCCACGATGCCTTGCGGAGTTGCGGCGCCGGCATGGGCAAGTCCGGCGACGGGTTTGATCCCCGTTTCTCCGCCTGACTGGACGAGAAAATCGGTCGCCATGCCTGCCCCCGGTTCGTTGGGAAAAGGTCCACAGATCAGCCAATCGCGAATAAAAGCATTGGATTGAAATGGAGTGATCGTTTGCGACATAGCGGTCGCCTGGAGCACCAGCAGCAATCCCACGATCGTCAAAAGACAGGCTTTTTTCATCATTTTTACCTCGTCAAATCGGCCGGCAATTTTTTTTCGTTTTGCTGTTTTTATCAGTTCGGCAAAAGCAAAATCACCCAGTACCGCGATAAAAACACTCGACCCGCATGGTGCATTCGCGCAGGGGGGACAGCGGCCAAGCTATTTCTTCACTGCGTTGCGACTCTGTGGTTCACCCCGAAAGAGCAGCTTTTCTCCCGGTTGAGTCGCAATCTTGGCCACTCCGCGCTGGTCCAGATCGAGCGTGTGAAACGTATATTCACCGTCGCGCCGCATATGCAGGCGCGGCCAGGGACTGGCCAGCAGCAAGGGGCCGCCGTAGAGCGAGTGCACCTGCACACGTTCAAGCGCTTCCGGGCTGCCGGCGGCGCTGATCAAAAAGCCGCCCTGACTGCGCAGGTTTGTGAACCCGGCTTCTGTGCCGGCTGCCAGCGCCGGAAATATGCGGATCACGTCGTTCACACTCTGCAGCAGCAATTCAGAGATCGCCATACCGGCGCCGAACTGCTCGGTATAGTGACCGAAATCATTAAACCGTTGCGGCGGCTGCAGCCGGTTCAGCGACAGGGTTCCGTTGCTGCGCAACCTGGCCACGATCTCGTTTTTCAACCATTCCTGCGTTCCCGCCATGCTCAGCCTGGCGCGGGCGATGGCCAGCATGATGGTGGCGTTGTTGCCGTTCCACTGCAGTTGTTCGATGGTGCGGGCAAAGAGTTGCTTTTGCTGTTCCTCAGACCACCACGTCACTTCATCGCCGGGAAAAACCGGCGTAGCAGGAACCGGGATGTTGTAGGTGATCGCCGGCGCGCCTTGTACATCAACGACGACAGCCGGTTCATCGCTGGAGAGCGGATAATCCGGCAAGCGCTGCAGCGCGGTCTTGAATCTTTCCACCAAATGCTCATCCCGGCCGACCAGCCCGGCCGCCTCTACGGCGGCGCGAAGGATATAGCGGATCAGTGCGATGTCAAAGCTGCCGTTGTAATTGCGCTCGAGATGACGGGTCCATCCCCAATGTTCGGGAGAAACAGAAGGTCCGAGGCGGACCGGCGACGTACCCTCGCAGCGTTCGATAAACTCGGCGTAGAACAGCGCCACATCCCGAATCGCCGGATAGACCAGGCTGTGCAATCGATTGGGATCCGGATCATATTTGTATCGCCACCACAGCGGCTGCACGCTAAAGCCGTTGACGCCCAGGGTCAGGCCCCAGGTATGGTGCAGATACTGCCGTCCATTGTTGCTTTTGCATGTTTGTGGATCCGGCGGCTCATAGGCGTACAGAACATGCGGATAATAAGCCCCGTCCATCCCATACACCTGCTCAGCCAACCAGGAGGCGCGCGGCAGATAGTTAAAGATCAAACGGTCATAGGGCTCGGCCAGCTCGGGGTGATTGGCCGCCGAGGCGCTCCAATAAGTTTGTTGAAGATTGTAATTGGTGTGATAGTCTCCGTGCCAGGCGGGCGTGTCGTTGATGAGCCCGGCGAACAATCCCACGGACTGAACTCCGGGTTTGCTGAAACAACGCAGATAATAGAGTGAGCGGTACCAGGTGGCCTGCAACAGCGGATCACTGATCTCGATGCCGCTTTTTTCCCAGAAACGCTGCCAGACCATTTCATGCCGGTCGACCAGCTCCTGCGGCCGCAGCACGCCGGAGACCAGGGCCATCGCATCACGGAGCGGATCCTCGGATTCGCAGGAGGTGACCACCGCGATGCGGCACCATGGAGCTTCGTGCCCGATCGCTACGGCGAACTGCATACCCGGCCAATCAAGGTCTCCTGGAATGGACTGCCGCAACCAGTGGATACTGTCGAGAACCCCGGTCTCTGCCGCAGGCAATCCGGCGGAGACGATGGCCTGAAGCTGAGGAAGAGCTTTGGTTTTAACGAGAAAAACGTTCTGCTGAGCCAGGCAGCGGATTTCCGCCCAGGTGCGTTTGCTCGCTTGTGGCCGTATGCGCGCCTTGGCCGAACGAAGATCGAGTTCACCCTGAGCGGCTCTGGCAAGCGGTTGATTCCGGCTCGTCCACACAATTCGCGCGCACTGGCGGGG
>JAKJDB010000455.1 GCA_022706175.1 Candidatus Zhuqueibacterota bacterium
CCGCCTATGGACAGATCGAGCCCGCCGCTGATCATAACCAGGGTGACCACAGAGGCAGAGATGACCGTCAGGCTGACCTGTCGCAGAATGTTCAGCACATTATAGCCGCTGGAAAAATTCTCCGATGCCAGGGAGAGGGCCAGAGAGACGCCGACAAGGATCAGCAGCAGGATCAGATTTTGCGAACCTCGTTTTTTCATCACTGCGCATCATCCTTGGACGGATACTGAGCCTTCAGCCATTCCAGAGCCTGCTCCGGCACTATTTTGACAAAAGGAAGATACTGCAGGCGGTAGCTGGAATCGCCCTGCAGGACCCGCTGCAGCAGCGCCCAGCCGGCGTCTGCAATATCCTTGGGCGGATTGGCGACAGCCACTTTTAACGGCGATTCAGGCTTGAGCAGCTCTTTGATGATGGGTTCTGATCCCCCGATGCCGGCGACCAGAATCTGCTTTAAACCGATCTCCTGTACCGCATCCACGATGGCCAGCGCCGAGTCGTCATTGATGCCAAAGGCGATGTCCAGATCCGCATGCGCCTGCAGCATGTCCTCGGCAGCGCGCAGCGCTTTGTCGCGAACGCCATAGCCGTTGACTTCCTGCAGCAAAACAGCCTGCGGAAAAATTTTGCGCACCCCCTCGAGGAACCCCTGTTCCCGCTTGTCCACTTCGGCGATGCCGACCTGACCGACAATCCCGATGCGGGGAGAAGAACCTGAATGAGTTTTTTTCCACTCTTCGGCCGCTGTTTCACCGGCCAACCGCCCGCCCTGAAGATCTTCGCCGACAACCGTCGGCGCCACAGGCTCGCTGGGATTGATGTTGTAGGCGATGACTGGAATGCCGGCCTCCTTGATCTTTTGCAGCATTTTGACCGCCATTCGGCTGTCCAAAGGAGCGAACGCAATGCCGTCGGGACGACGGATGATCAGATCCTCGACGATCTTCATCAGCCGTGCGTTGTCGAAATTAGGATCCATAAGGGAAAGGGTAAATCCATGGACTTGGCTCAGTCGTTGCTATTCGGCAATCACCGCTTGAAAATAGGGATGGGCGCTGGTCATCACCGTCAGCGCAATATGCGGTTGCCTGGCGGTCCGGTGGCAGGACAGCAGCAACAGCAGACTTGAAATTAAAAGCAATGGTTTGCGCATCATTCACTCCAATGGGAGATTTTTCCGCTTCCTGTTCATGAGCTGAATTTTCCGCGAATGAATTTAAGCAGACTGATCTTTTGATGCAAGCCAAGTTTTTTAGATAAGAAAAGTTAAGGCTGCCGTTTCGTTTCGCTTTAACAGGACTCCGGCAAAAGGAGGTTAAAGTTGAGAATGGACAAAAGAAGCCGTTTTTTTGAGTATAAATAATACGGCTTTATGCTTGATTTTTGTCCTGCGAATCGCTAACTTGCGCCTTGTTTAATGTTCATGGAAATCGAGAAATCTATGAGACAAAGATGGATTGTCGTATGTCTGCTGGCCTGCTGGTGGAACGGACTGATCGCCCAGCCCGGTGTTGGATCACGCTCATCATTCGGCGTGCAAGCTGCGTCCAACTACTTGGCTGCCGACACAACCAGGATCCGCTTCGATCGATCCTTCGGCCGGCGTTCAATCTATGAACAGGTGCTGCCGATTGGAGAAAAATTGGCGGCGAGTGATTTCATCCTGCGAATAGAGAGGATAGACGACCAGATCAATAGTATCGCCGACAGCACAAGGCTGAGGTTCGAAGTGGTGGGGTTGAGCCGGCGCATCGATGATATCACTCAAGACGTCAGCCGGATTCGGCAGAATACTCGGGGGCGCACACTGTCGCTGAACCTGAAAAACCTTTTTCTCTATCAAACCCTCGCCTTCGAGCTGGATCAGGAAAACGCTCGAATCCAGATGCGCACCACCGCTCTGTATGATCGCGTCTATCGCGCCAAGGCGCGTTTAAAGAGTGTTCTATCCGATACGGTGTTCAAACGCCCATACACCAACAAAGGCCCACAGAACGAGTTGGACTTTAAACTCTTGCGTTTAAAACGGAAATGGACGCGCATTGATTCGTTGACACGGGTCAGCCTCGACAGCCTCACTTCTCTCAAAATCAGGCTTGCGGACAATTCGATGAATTTGTCCTCCATGCTCAATATCATGGAATTCCGGTTGGACAGAGCGGGACAGCAATTGCTTGGGCCTGAGACCAGTGTGATCTGGCGCAAAGCCGCTGCCGCTGAATCAGCGCGAAAGCCGGTACCTCCACTCACCGGCGAGCAAAAGGCCATCGGTTATTATCTCAGCCATACAAAAGGAGAGCGGGTGGTGATCCTGGTTTTGGCCGGCTTGCTGTTTTTTTGGCTGTACGGCAAACGGCGCCTGCTTGACATGATCGGCGGGCAAAAAGAACAGTTCGACTTTTTGCGCATACGCTATGTGACCAGCCATCCGATCCTTGCTCTGCTGCTGGTTGTGCTCTGTTCGATGCTCTTTTTCGACGTTTACGCACCGAGCTCGTTCAACGCCGTGGAGCATCTGCTGGTTCTGGCGCTGGCATCGGTCTTTTTCTATAAACAGGAGGAGCGCTGGTTCTGGAGATGCTGGATAGGCCTGGGGCTGTTGTTTTTAACCTTGTTCATCAGCCAACTCGCACTGGAGCCCTCTTTAGCGGTCCGGATTTGGCTGCTGATCTTGTACGCAGTCACGCTGTGGCTGGCCGGCCGCTTTCTCAGGGCGCTCAAGCAATGGCGGCAAAAGGCTAAATGGCTCAAAATCGCCGTCAGCATCGGCATCCTGCTGGTCGCTCTGGCCATGGGCTGCATTGTTTTCGGCAGAATCTCCCTTTCAGGAATCCTTGGATTTGCCGGGCTCTATGCTATGACCCAAGCGATGGTGCTGTCGGTGTTCATCGCCGTCCTGGTCGAATTGATCGTCCTGCAGGTGCAGAACAGCCGGCTGAAACGGGGAATTCCTCATCCGTTTGAGATCTCTCCGGTGGTTAAAAAAATCAAAACCCCGCTGTTTCTGGTTGCCGCTCTCCTTTGGATGATCATGCTGGCGTCCAATTTGAATCTGTATCATGTACTATATCAGCAACTCGTTCAGTTTCTCACCGTCACCAGAACCATCGGCAGCATCTCTTACAAATTGGTCAGCGTTCTCTGGCTGTTCGCTGTGATCTGGCTCGCTCATATTCTGCAATGGCTGGTCAGCTTTTTCTTCGGCGATCCAGGAAACGATGCGGACGACATGAGTCCTCTTGCCAAGAAACAGCAATCGAGGTTGTTGATCCTTCGCCTGTTGGTGCTGATCGGCGGATATCTGCTGGCGGTCGCCGCATCGGGATTGCCGCTGGATAAGCTGACGATCCTGCTTGGCGCCCTGGGCATCGGCGTCGGCATGGGCTTGCAAAATGTCGTGAACAACTTTGTCTCGGGCATCATTCTGATTTTTGAGGGCGCTTTTCAGAT
Organism: Candidatus Zhuqueibacterota bacterium; assembly: GCA_022706175.1. The sequence goes on from JAKJDB010000455.1 coordinate 3,451, forward strand.
CGGCGACCAAATCGAGATCAGCGGGCAGGAGGGCAAAGTGAAAGAGATCGGCC
>JAKJDB010000456.1 GCA_022706175.1 Candidatus Zhuqueibacterota bacterium
CTAGGGGATCGTTGAGCCGCTCTACGACTTGTTGCGCCATCTGCGAACCGATGCCCTGGGCCGGCTTTTGCCCGGTCTCACGGCTTACCGCCGCAAAGGCTTTATCGATGGCTGCCGCGATCTTTTCCATCTGAAAAGGAACCACGCAGCCGTTTCGTTTAAGAAAGCCTTGAAATAGTCCCGTCCCCGCCTCGAACATATACGGCGTCCTCCGTTACATTTTTTTATGTGGGTCTTTGTGAATGGTGGGAAAAACGAAATCCTTCTCCTCGCCCAGATGCTGTTCACCCGGGCATCAAAGGTAATATATATAGATTAAAACTCTTTTTCAAGTACTAAATATGGTATTTTGTAATTTTTTTTACCTTTTCTTGCATGCCGGTCGAAGCGGGAATTCCACGGCCGGTGCGGGCGCCCGGCCAACGGGTTGCGGGCGCCTGAATCTGATCGCTTGACAATCTGAAAAATCTTTGTTATGTTTTACCAAGAAGGGAGTGCATAGATGACCAACAACCGTAGACTGAACGAATGGGTACAGGGGTGGGCTGCATGGTGCCAGCCGGATCGTCTCCACTGGTGCGTTGGATCAGCCAATGAATGGCAGAGCCTGTGCAATGCCATGGTGCAAAAGGGCAATTTTATCCGTTTGAATGAAAGCAAACGACCGTCCAGCTTTCTCGCCCGATCCGACCCGGGTGATGTGGCGCGGGTGGAAAGCAGGACGTTTATCTGTTCCGCAGAACAGGATCAGTGCGGGCCCACCAATAATTGGCAACCGCCCGACGAGATGCAGCAGCGCTTGCGCAAATTGTATCAAGGCTGTATGAAGGGCCGCACGATGTATATCATCCCTTTCAGCATGGGACCGGTCCATTCCCCTTTTGCCTGTACCGGAATCGAGATCACCGATTCGCCGTACGTGGCGGTGAATATGGCGATCATGACCCGGGTTGGCGAGAAGGTGTTGCAGGCTCTGGGCGATCGTCCATTCATCCCCTGCGTTCATTCGGTGGGGATGCCGTTGTCTCAGTCGGCTGGGGATGTGTCCTGGCCCTGCAATTCTCAGGAGAAATACATCGTTCAATTTCCCGACGAGCGCATGATCTGGTCCTATGGCAGCGGCTACGGCGGCAATGCGCTGTTGGGAAAAAAGTGTTTTGCCCTGCGCATCGCCTCGGTCATGGCGCATGACGAGGGCTGGATGGCCGAGCACATGTTGATCATGGGCGTGACCAATCCGCGCGGCGAAAAAAAATATATCGCCGCCACTTTTCCCAGCGCCTGCGGCAAAACCAATCTGGCCATGCTGATTCCCACGCTGCCCGGATGGAAGATCGAAACCATCGGCGATGACATCGCCTGGATGCATTTCGGCGCGGACGGCCGGCTGTACGCCATGAATCCAGAGTTTGGCTTTTTCGGTGTGGCGCCCGGCACTTCGCCGAGCTCCAATCCCAACGCCGTGGCCACGGTCGTCAAGAACACCATTTTCACCAATGTCGCGCTGACGCCGGACGGCGATGTCTGGTGGGAGGGATTGAGCGAGAATAAACCCGCTCGCCTGACCTCCTGGTTGAATCAACCGTGGACCCCTGAGGACAAGGCGCCGGCCGCCCATCCCAACGGCCGTTTTACCGCGCCCTTGACCCAGTGCCCTTGTCTGGATCCTGACTGGGATTCGCCGCAGGGCGTGCCGATCTCGGCCATTCTTTTCGGCGGCCGTCGTCCCACCGTGATCCCGCTGGTGCATCAGGCGTTCAATTGGTCGCATGGCGTATTCACCGGTTCCATCATCTCCTCCGAGCGCACCGCAGCGGCGGACGGCACGGTGGGCACGGTGCGCCGTGATCCCTTTGCCATGTTGCCGTTCTGCGGTTATCATATGGCTGATTATTTCAGCCACTGGCTCAAAATGGGCGAACGGAGTACCGCGGACCGGTTGCCGAAAATCTTTTACGTCAACTGGTTCAGGCAGCGGGACGGCCGCTGGCTGTGGCCCGGATATGGCGAGAACAGCCGGGTGCTGAAATGGGTGTTTGAACGGTGCGATGGCGCAGACAACTTTATCCGCACACCCATCGGTTTGTTGCCGCAGGCGGACAAGCTGTCCCTGGATGGTTTGGATATCAGCCGGGACGATGTCGAGGAACTGCTGGCGGTCCGGCCAGAACAGTGGCTCAAGGAAGTCGCGGATATTCGAAAGTTTTATCAGACCTTCGGTCAACGCCTGCCGCACGAACTCGAGCGGCAGTTGACCGAGTTGGAGGGCCGTTTACAGACATCCGGTTAACGGAGAGCGGAAACGTAAAGTTTCACTTGCTCCCGGCGGGTTGCCCGGCTGTCGTTCATGAACGACACGATCGTCCATCATAAAAAAGGAGCCGTGCTATGCGTGAAATATCGGCCAGATTGATTACCGAAAAGGTCGCCGATCTCTGCATTCAAGCCAACTATCATCTGGGGCAGGATGTCATCGACGCGATGAAGCGGGGGCTGGAGAAGGAAGAGTCGCCGACCGGCAGGGCCATTCTCGAGCAGCTGTTGGAAAACGCCGCGATCGCCAAGGAGGGTGAGTTTCCGATCTGCCAGGACACCGGTTTTGCGGTGTTCTTTGTCGAGCTGGGCCAGGAGGTGCATGTGGTGGATGGGGATTTGAACGACGCCATCACCGCCGGTGTGATCAAAGGATATGGTGAGGGCTTTTTACGCAAATCCATTGTCTCCGATCCGCTGAAGCGTCAGAACACCGGCAACAACACGCCGCCGGTCCTCTGGATCGATGTGGTGGCCGGCGAGCAGATCAAGATCACCATGGCGCCCAAGGGCGGCGGCAGCGAGAACATGAGCGAAGTGGCCATGCTCACCCCGGCGGACGGCGCCGAGGGGGTGAAGAATTTCGTGGTCGACAAAGTGCGTCGTTCAGGCGGCAATCCCTGTCCGCCGATCGTGGTGGGCGTGGGCATCGGCGGCACGTTTGAAAAGGTGGCGTATCTGGCGAAAAAGTCCCTTTTGCGGCCGGTAGGCCATCGCAACCCTGATCCGTACTATGCCGCCATGGAGGAGGAACTGCTGGAGCGGGTGAACAAACTCGGCGTGGGGCCTCAAGGGTTGGGCGGACGCATCACGGCGTTGGATGTGCACGTGGAGGTTTTTCCCTGTCACATCGCTTCTTTGCCGGCGGCGGTCAACATTCAGTGCCATGCGGCGCGGCACAAAGAGGTGATCCTGTGAACCGGACCGATCGGTCCGCGCCTTTGACGCATCGAACCATCGATGCCCACTGACCTTCGTAACAACAGGAGATTGAGGTATGGCTGACGTGATAAAACTCACCACTCCGCTGGACGACCGGCAGGTTGAAGCGCTGCACGCAGGCGACAGCGTGTTGATCACCGGCATCATCTATTCGGGCCGCGATTCGGCGCATAAAAAATTGGTCGATCTGCTCGACCAGGGCCATCCCCTGCCGCTGGATTTGACCGGCCATCTGATCTATTATGTC
>JAKJDB010000457.1 GCA_022706175.1 Candidatus Zhuqueibacterota bacterium
GGGGGAAAACATGTTCTCATGAAAAAAGTCCAGATGGCCGCTGGTGCTCCATAGATTCGCCCGTGCGATGTGCGGCGTATTGACGAACTCATAGCCCGCTTTCAGGTGCTCCTGCTTCCAAAACTCTTCGATCTTGTAGCGGATAAAGGCGCCCTTGGGGTGCCAGAGAATCAGACCTGCACCGATCTCTTCGTTGATGCTGTAGAGATCGAGCTCTTTGCCCAGGCGACGATGGTCGCGCTTTTTGGCTTCTTCCAAGCGCAGCAGATAGTCATCCAGTTGTGCCTTTTTGCTGAACGCAACGCCATAGATGCGCTGCAGCATGGGGTTTTTTTCATCACCCAACCAATAGGCGCCGGCCACGCTCAACAGTTTAAAGTGTTTGACGGCGCCGGTGGATGGCACATGGGGCCCGCGACAGAGATCGACGAAATCACCTTCGCGATAAATGCTCGGCGGTTCGTTCAGCCGCTCGATCTGCTCCAGCTTGTAAGTCTCGCCCAGGCTTTTAAAGAGCTTTAATGCCTCGGCTTTGTCGAGATCCTCTCGGACAAAAGGAAGATCCGCTTTGACGATCTCCGCCATCTTTTTTTCAATCGCCTGCAGATCCTCGGGGGTCAGCGGACGTGCGATGTCCACGTCGTAATAAAAACCATCCTCTACCGGCGGGCCAAAGGCGAATTTAGCCTGGGGAAAGAGCGATTTGATGGCGTGCGCCATCACATGGGCGGAAGAGTGCCAAAAGATATCCCTGCCCTCCGCCGAGTCGGCGGTGATAAAAACCAGCTTGCCGTCGCCGGTCAAAGGCGCCGACAGATCCAGCCAGCGCTCATCATATTTGGCCGCGATCGCTTCGCGGCTGATACGGCCGTTGATCTCGGATAGAATATCCCGTACGCGTACGCCGGCGGGATACTGCTTTGTTTTCCCGTCCGGAAAAGTGACTGTGATATCAGCCATCCTGCTCTCAAACTAGTTTAACAATGAATGCGCCGCGCTTGCGGCGCCGGGCGGCAGGAAGGTCCTGCCTTTTACCGATAAAACAAGAAACCGCCCCGGAAGGCGGCTATGACAATGGAAGATACGGTGTGGGCGGTACTGGAATTGAACCAGTGACCCCTTGCATGTCAAGCAAGTACTCTAACCAGCTGAGCTAACCGCCCCTTCGTTTCTAACACCTCCATGATGGTCATTTAAAAAAAAAGCGTTCCTGGCGGTAACGCTGTTCTTGATCAACCATCCCTTGTGCCGAGGGCCGGAATCGAACCGGCACGGACTTTGCAATCCGAGGGATTTTAAGTCCCTTGCGTCTACCATTTCCGCCACCCCGGCTCCTGCGGCCTTCAAGTATGGAGGCGGCGATCGGAATCGAACCGATGCATAGAGGTTTTGCAGACCTCCGCCTTAGCCACTTGGCTACGCCGCCGCACGATTCTTTGAGCGGGAGACGGGACTTGAACCCGCGACCCCAACCTTGGCAAGGTTATGTTCTACCACTGAACTACTCCCGCTTGCAAGGTTTAATATAAATATATTTTGATCTTTATGCAAGTATTTTTTTTAAAAACGCCCTTTTTTGCTCATCATGCTGAGCCGTTTTTATTTTACGCACTCTTGAGCGATTGAGGGTATGTCCGAATGTCTTTCATGGGGCGGAACAAACGTCAAGAATTTGTGGTGTGGAGGTGTGCTACGTCCTATTCAAACGCTCAAACCATGCTGACACTGATTATAACTTGTGAGGCGTGCGGGCAGGTCGATCGTTATCAGGCAGAGGATGAGACGGAAATGACCGAGCTTGTTCAGGCCTATCGCTGTCCCAATCACTGCGATAAAAAATATTGCAGCTACATCAGTGTAGGGCAAATTTTACTGTCGAACCAGCGACCGATCCTTCCCCGTGTGGCGTAAACGAAAAAGGCTGATGAATAAATTCATCAGCCTTTTTTTGTGGAGCTAAGGGGGCTCGAACCCCTGACCTCTTGAATGCCATTCAAGCGCTCTCCCAGGCTGAGCTATAGCCCCTACAGATTATATTTTAACCATTTTTATGATCAATGTCAACAAAAATATGTCGTGCGTCGGCCTCAAGACTCGGCAGAAGGTTCTTTTCCCTGGCTGACGAGCTGCGCTGCTCTCTCCAGGGCCTGCTTCAGCATTTCTTGAGCCGGTCCTCCCCCTTGCACCAGAGAGGCTTCCCCTCCTCCTCTGCCGTTGATCATGGGCAGCACGGCTTTTAAAACCGGGCGAAGATCGAACGGATCTTTGGAATTGGCAAAAACCAGATAGCCCTGATCACCCTTGGCGGCCAGCAGATAGATGCCGGGTTGTTTTTTACTCGCGCTGACCGCTATTCGGCGAAGATCTTCCATGCCAAGATACTCAAACAAGTGCGCCACCACGCCCTGTTGTGCCGCGTGCTCACATAATCCGGCCATCGCCTGATCGGCCTGGGCACGGCTGTGTCGCTGCAACGCCTTGCGCATCTCTTTGTTCTCAGAGATCATCTTTTCAATCTGGCCCTTCAGCTGATCTGACCCGGTGGTCAATGTGTCGCTCAACGTTTTGATAATCTGAGATTCTCTGCAGAACTCCCGCCAGCCCCTCCGGCCGGCGACGAAGGTCAGCCGCCAATGACCGCGAATGCGCTCGGCGGCAAGGATCTTGATCACTCCAACCTGGGCGGTGCCGGCCACATGCGTGCCGCCGCAGGGATCCAAATCCAAACCGGCGATCTCCACTAACCGGACCGGCTCATTCAGCACGATCTTTTTGCGAACCACTCGATCGTTCGCCTGCTCCGGGGTGACGAAAAAAGCGTTCACCGCGCGATTCTCCCAGACCACCTGATTGGCTCTCGCTTCGACCCGTTGCAGGATCTCCTCCGTAAGGTCCTTGACGTCGATCTCGATGGTGGAAACCTCCTCGCCCAGATGAGAGGCCAATGTGGAGATTTTAAACAGCTCGTTGAAACAACCGGCCAGAATATGAAAGGCCGTATGCTGCTGCATAAAATCAAATCGCCGCTGCCAGTCGATCTTTCCTTCGACCGTGCCATTCTGCAGAGGTAAAGATAACAGATGCCAGATTTCCCCATCCTGGTGTTTGACATCGTGCACAGCGATTCCGTTCAGCCAGCCGGTGTCGTGCATCTGACCGCCTGAAGTGGGATAAAAACAGGTTTGATCCAACACAACGGCGGGACAGCCGTCCATCACGCCGGATTGCAACACTTGAGCGAAAAAGCGGGTTTGATAGGCATCGTGGAAATACAATCGTTCCGTCACAACGGCTCCTTGGCCATGGATGAGATTTTAGTCTGCTTTTGGCGGATGCGGACTTCTCGTCTGCGTAGATCGTTGAGAAAAGGCTGATAGTGTTTTTCCGGCTGCAGTTCCATCAGGGTCTCGGCATGCGTTCTGGCCCTGCGGATAATAGTCAGTGCTGCTGCATAATCTTTGCTTCTGTGCTCATAGTATTTGATCAGCTCGAGACAGGGATC
>JAKJDB010000458.1 GCA_022706175.1 Candidatus Zhuqueibacterota bacterium
ACAGCCGCAGCCAGGCCGGCTTCGGCCAAGCCTGCATGACTATTCCAAGGATTATCGGCAGCAAAATCTCCGGCCGGCAAGGCCGCACCGATGTGAATTGCAAAGGTGCTCTGGGCATAGGAACCGGCGCTTATAAGGAACAGCAGCAGGATCGGGAGGTGGAGGGATCCAATGTTTTTCATGGCATTCATCCGTCGTCGGTTCAAGGGAACATGAGTAACCTGAGGCAGCCCTTATGGGCCGCATATCTACTAGAGACCGTAAACCGCCACTCTTTTCCACCAGCTCAGCATATTGGTGCCGGAGAGAATGCCGGCTTGGGCCCCGTCCTGCATGGCGACCCAGTAATACCTCGGTGTGGTCGAGGTTCCAGGCGTTACTTCGATGACACAAGTGTGACTGCCGTACAGATTTCTGGAATAGGCATAGCGGTGTAATCTCGAAAAATCATTGCGTTCGAGCATATCGTGCATCAGATCGCCCGCCAGCCATTCAGTCTCCGGAATGACATAAAACTCATAGGGCAGAGTCCCGCCGGAGGCCGTGATGACGATTCTGGCCATTTCTCCCTGTGCGGCCGGCTTGATGGCGTTCGGCGTTGAGAACATCAGCGGCAGGACTTTATCCTCAGGACCCAGTGCGCTGGTCGAGCAGGAAAAAAGAGCGGCTGCTGCCAGCAGGGCGATGCCTAGCAGCCGGTTGCTCCGGATCAGGACATTCTTTTCCATGGGCTGGGATTCCAGAAAGAGTGAGCAGCTTTTTCCGGCGGGGCTACGCCGGCGATTCAGGCATGAACAGCTGCCTGCATACAGAATATATATCATAATTCTGAATGAATAGCAAGCAAAAATTGCCGAATTGCGGATAATTTGCACGAGAAGCCATAGATCATGATGGACGAGCGGCATACTCATTCAATAATCTGCGAATCATTTTCTGATAGGAAGCGTTGAATTTTTTGGCTTCTTTTTTTCGTTATCAGAATAACTGAATGCCGCTGTGCCGTCATCACATCGGGGGCCGCTCTCTCACACGACCAATCCGAATAAAGTCCCTACGCCGGCAGTCAGCGCCATCGCGAGCGCCCCCCAAAACGTGACGCGGAAAGCGCCCTTCATCGCACCTGCGCCACCGACGAAGGCGGCCAAACCACCCAGAAGGGCGAGAAACACCAGTGAGGTTCCAGCGACAACAGGAATCACATACGTGCCGGGAACAAGGACCGCTGTCAGCAGGGGCATGGCAGCTCCAACTGCGAATGTGGCCGCCGAGGCAAGTGCCGCTTGCACCGGCTGTGCGCTAAGGGCGTGGGTGAAGCCAAGTTCGTCGCGAAGATGGGCGCCCAGCGCGTCATGGGCCGTGAGCTGATCTGCGACCTGCTTTGCGAGCGTCGGCTCCAAGCCGCGCTGGACATAGATCGCCGTCAGTTCTGCAAGTTCGGCGGCAGGATCGGTCGCGAGTTCTTTGCGTTCGCGGGCCAGGTCGGCCTGTTCGGTATCCGCTTGGGAACTGACCGAAACGTACTCACCGGCCGCCATCGACATGGCGCCGGCGACCAACCCGGCAACCCCCGCAACTAGAATGTCGTGGCTGGTCGCATGGGCCGCCGCCACCCCCAGGATGAGGCTCGCTGTCGATACGATGCCGTCGTTTGCGCCCATGACGGACGCACGCAGCCAGCCGATGCGTTCAGTTCGGTGTCGTTCCATGTGCGGCATATACCCTCACGATCTGTATGGCTCGGGTGTCCTGCCTTCGCCGTTCTTTTTAATTAACCAGCCATTGGCCGGAAATACGATTACAGAAACTGAAATTTTACTTTTTAAAATAACATCTATATCTTTTCGAATCGTTCAACAACTGCATCGCCGAAGAAATAGTCCAAGTGGACGAATCAATTTTCCTTTGAGGCGACATTAAAAAAACAGAGGCTGGTTGTTGCCGGCCTCTGTTAGTCGTGTTAGTTGGTTCGAGTTGAAAATCAATCCGAATGGAAATGAGAAGCGAGAACCATCAAGTGGTATGGTCTATTTGTCCTTCTTTTGCAGCTTGTAGTCAGCCGGAACCTCGAACTGGGCAGCCGGAACTTCGCCGCTGCTGATGCTTTTCACCTCAAGAGTGGATTGAAACAGCTCCTTGGCAGCGGAACCGCTTTGCGCTTTGTCTTTGGGCTTAGCTTTGGCTTTGGCCATGTCCTTGATCTTTTTGCCGAACATGCCGCCCAGCTTGCCCTTGACATCCCTCACATCAGTCTGCGGTTCTTCTTCGGGCTCCTGCGCCTCCACCTGTTCGGCGGGCGGCTTAGCCGTGGCATGCGTGGTTATGGTGAAAACCATGGTTGTGCGAATCGGATATCCCTCCAGCTTGCTCATCTCGGCCGTCAGCTTTTTGATTTGATCCCCATACTGCGCGGCGACCTGTGCAAGGGCCTGATGATCCAGCTTGTCGAGTCCCAACGCTTTGACCAGGCGGAGCTCGAAATCAGAGACCTGTTTCATAGCGTTGCCGGCATCGCGGCTGTTGTACATGTCGGCGGAGAACAGCAGCGTATCGAGCTTGCCGGTGGGTTTGTGTTTGCCGATGGTGGTCACAGTCACCAGATAGCGCTCGCAGGAAAATGAATTGATCTGCTGCGCGTCACCGAGGCGCTTGACCGAGACCACCGGCTCCTGCCACTCGTACTCGGACTCGCCCTTCTCCTCCTGGCTGGGCTGAGTGGGCATGGCCGGCGACAGTTTTCCCTCTTCAAACAGTCTTTTGTATTCAGCAAAGGAGATCTCGGTGTATTTTTTCTCCCTGTCGGTAAACTTCCAGAAAACCTCCTTGTCCAGCCTGGTGATCTCCACCGCCGTCCCTTTGGGGCTCAGGTGTTTCATCACTGATCCGGTGAACTGCATGTTGCTCTCCTGCCGCCGGGCATCGCCGCTGATCATCGTTCTGTCCGTTGAGGTGAATGCGCCCATGCCCATAAAGCCGTTGCTCGTCATCGTCGTTTCGTAGGTGATCTGAGCGTTCAACGCGGAAACGGCAAGCAGCGCAAAGATCAAAATCACAATCGGTTTTGACATTCTCTTTTTCATAACAGCTCCTTCTGGCTTTTTTATAAACACCGGCCGGTTCAAGCTTGCCGGTTATAGCTGTAATTACGGCAAAAATCGCTTACTGCGGAGGCCCACCTGCATCCTCACACAAACACTGCGCAGAAGCGTCTGCCTTCGTGGGCGAGGGCTATTGTAAATCACGCACAAAATCTGTTTTTTTCACAACCCATCAGGCAAAGAGCTCGCGGTCGTGGATCTTGTGCGCAACCGTGAAATGCTCCGTCCACCACGGTTTTTCCCCTGTCTGGCGCGGCGGTCTGGCCAGCTGCAGCTTTATTTTCGCTTTCTTTGCCTCCTGCTGGGAAACGCGAAAATGGTAATGGTCAAAGATCCGCAGCGCCTCGATCATGTACGAGGTCGCGACACGGCGGTCGCGGATGAGAAGCAGATGTTCGCCGTTG
>JAKJDB010000459.1 GCA_022706175.1 Candidatus Zhuqueibacterota bacterium
CGGTTTGCTGTAGGGCAGGGAAAAACTTCCAGCCGGCAGCGGTCGCCACTGTCTTATCATTTTGATCAAAGACAAACTGTCTCCTGCGCCCATCACCCTGGCAAAGCCCGCTGGACGGGCCGGCTGCCATGTCCGCAGCTTCGTGCGGTCAGCCGGCTGTTCTGGTGCAATGAGGATCAGCAGGTCGTTCTGTTCAACCCCGGCATTCTTTCCCAGCGCGACCGTCAATGTGTTGTCCGCATGATAAACCACATCCGCGGCGATACCGTATATTCTTTCCAGCTCCAGGGTCAGTTGTTCGTAGAGCGTCTGCAGAGCCTTGATTTTCGACTTGTGCGGCGAGCCGCTGCGGCTCACGCCTCTGACTCTGCCGAATCCCAACCCAGCGCCGGTCTGGCCATCGAGATATTCGATGAGGAGAGAAATTTCCGTGCGAATTTTTTTCGCCCGCTGCCCCTTGTCAGCATCCTGGCCGCGGCCGGCGCCTGGGAGTGGATCGAAATAGTCCGGTGCCGGATCCGTTCCATCAGGTTGCAGAGTGACGTTGATCTCCTGCAACACCAGCGCCTCCGAGTATTCTCGGCGCGTATGCTGATCAACCTGCAGCGAACGCCAGCGTGAGAGCGAAGCTTCGTCCGCCGGCACCGAGATGGCGACCAGAACATCGGGTCGTTCCATGATTTTCAGCCAAGCCTGGATTCGCCAGGCGATGGTGTCGGCGAGCACCGGCTTGGTTGTGAGCACGGTGGTGAGGGGGAGGGGAAAGCGGTAATACCCGCCGCTCACATCGCCCGGCTGCGCTGGTTCCTGAGCTGCAAAAGCGATTCCGCTGTGGCCGCAACAGAACGTCAAGCAGACCATCACGGACAAGGCGGCTTGGAGCGAGGCTCGGGCTTGTTCAGGGAACTGTTTCGACATCACCGGAATCCTGTGATTTTACGGATCGTTCTGTCCACTCTTGGCGGCACTGGTTGAAGAGATCGAGCAGCGCATTGGAATGGCGCTCAGGGGAAAAGAGCTCTTCAACGCTGCGACGACCGGCCTGTCCCATCTCTTTTACCTTTTCGGCGTCGGCGATCAGCAGGTCCAGTTTTTCCGCAAATTTTTTTTCATCCGCATAGGGAACCAGAAAGCCTGTGCGGCCGTCTGACAGCCATTCTCTGATGCCGCCGGCGTCAAAAGCGACCACCGGCGTCCCATTGGCCAATGCTTCCAGACCCACGAGTCCGAAAGGTTCAGCCCACAGCGAAGGCATAGCCAGTACGCCGGCCTTTTGATAAAAACCGTGCACCTGCTCCGGCCCTGCCCAGCCGTGGAAACGGACCCGGTCGTCCAGGCCCAGTTTGTGCGCCAGGGTTTGCAGCCGCGGCAGGCAGGCGCCGCCGCCGACGATATCGATGAAAAACCGTTCACGGCACGATCCGGCGGCGCGCAGAAGCACGTCCGCTCCTTTATAACGATCCGTCAGCCGTCCGACAAAGAGCACGCTTTTCTCCCTGGGGTAAGTGGTTGGCACCTCGATGGCCGGCAGGGAGACAAAGAGCGGCAGCACATGGATGCGCTCCGCGGAGAAGCCGTTCTGCAGATAGGCCTCTTTAACCGCCTGGCTGGCGGTGATGAGAGTAGGTATGGCCTTGAGCGCAGAGACAAGCCGACGCGCTGTCGCCAGATTCATCAGGCGGGGGAGATGTCGGCCGTTGAGCGGTTTGCGGATGAAATGGCCGGTCCAGAGGCAGCGCGTTCCCAACGGGGCCTGACAGAGCCGGCGGGAAAAATAATATCTGCGGGTGTCCTTGAGACAGATCGCCACATAGTCGTGCAGCATGCCGGCGACCGGCCGCAGTCCGACGATGCGGCTGAGAGCCTGATGGTGATGGATGGAGTGAAAGAAACACAGATCGGGATTCCACTCGCGGATGACCGCCTCGAGGGCGTCCGCAGCTTTGGGGTGCGCAGCGTCCGGAGGTTGGTGCAGTCCCGGCACTTGGTGGATGCGGGTGAAGGGAACGTTTGTGGTCATCCACGGCCCCTTTTCGCGCGAATAGACCAACTGGCAGGAATGGCCACGGGCTGCCAGCAGTCGCGTGGTCTCGATGATATAGCGATCGATGCCGTTGGCCGGACCGCCCCAGTTGCCGGCGATGAAAAGAATGGTCATTCGTTTCTCCTGCTCCTCCTCAGCAATATAAACAATACCATCGATCAAATCAAGCGCGGATAATAAGTGTTGCTTGTTTTTAAAAAAGTGCTAATTTTACAAAATGGGTGATCATTCGGCATACAGGATACCATTAGAAAAAGTAAAGATAAATTGCGCAGGAGGTCTTCATGTCCAGCTTTAAACAACCCAGTCGAAGAGAGTTTTTAGATACCAGCGCCAAAACCACGGCGACTCTGGCGACCATGGCCGCCGCTGGTTCTGCTTTTGCTCAGGATAAGAAAAAATCCAAGAGCGCCAACGATACGATCAACATCGCGGTGATCGGCATCCGCTCGCGCGGTATGAACCATTGTGAGGAATGGGCCAAGATCCCTGGCGTGCGTGTGCATACGTTGTGCGATGTGGATGAGAATCTTTTTCCCGAACGGGTTGCGCGGGTGCAGACCATGCAGGGCGTAGCGCCCAATACCGAGGTCGATCTGCGCAGAGTGTTCGACAACAAAGAGATCGACGCGGTCTCGATCGCTACGGTCGATCACTGGCATGCATTGGCCACCATCTGGGCGTGCCAGGCCGGAAAACACGTATATGTGGAAAAGCCCACCAGCCACAACATCTGGGAGGGCCGCAAGATGGTGGAAGCCGCTCGACGCTACAATCGCGTGGTGCAGGCCGGCATGCAGAACCGCAGCATTCAAGGCGTCATCGAAGCGATCAAGTTTTTACACGAAGGCGGTCTCGGCGATGTGTACATGGCCAAAGGATTGTGTTTCAAACCGCGCGACACCATCGGTAAAAAGTTGGATGCGCCCGTTCCTCCGGGAGTGCATTACGACCTGTGGCTGGGGCCGGCGCCCTACAAGCCGTTCAACCCCAACCGCTTTCACTACAACTGGCACTGGTTCTGGGATTACGGCTGCACCGATCTCGGCAATCAGGGGCCGCATCAGCTGGATATCGCCCGCTGGGGTTTGAACAAACGCGTGCATCCGAAAAAGATCAAATGCGTCGGCGGTCATTATGCTTTTGATGACGATCAGGAGACCCCGAATCAACAGTTTTCCACTTTTGAATACGATGACGGCAAGATCATGCAGTTCGAAGTGCGCGGCCTGTACACCAACGATGAAAGCAACGTCAGAATCGGCAACCTGTTCTATGGAACCCAGGGATGGATGTGGTTGAACGGCGCCAACTGGAAAACCTTCTTCGGCCGTAAGAACGAACCAGGCCCGAGCTATGACCGTGCCGAAGCGGCCGCGGATCCGATGAACCTGGCCGGCGCCGGCGACTCGAATCATTTCGTCAACTTTATCCAGGCGGTGAAA
>JAKJDB010000460.1 GCA_022706175.1 Candidatus Zhuqueibacterota bacterium
TTTCAATCAGCTGTTTGAGGTCCTGTTCCATTCTGGCGAGAACCGAACTCTCCTGCGCCACGGCTGGGACTGAACAGCCCAAGCTGGCTAGCAATATATTGGCCCACAGCCAATGCAGCCGTAAGAATTGGGTTGAAAAACGTGCCTGTTTCATTTAGAACCGTACCTGTCTGACCTCACGCACCAGCGACCTGTTTGTATTCTGAGTTCGGCTTCTTTGCCAGGTGCTGTCCTCGTCGTATCTTGTCAGGGTGGCCTGCGCCTGTCTTTTGCTCTGCTGCGCCCAATTGCTCATGTCTGCGACAGTACCGGGATCGACATAGTTTTTCACCGGAGCACGTCGGATCGGGGTGTTTCTGGTGGTGAATGGGGCGGTCCCGGTGGCCGGCTGAGGAGCGGTCTGCACCAGGGCCACTCGGTCTGCCACGGAGGGCATGATCGATGGGTTCCAATTCCGCTGCAAAAGGGCGCCCAGCGCCACAAACATCAGCGCCAGTCCTGCATAGGCGGGAACCTGCCAGACGCCGGCGCCGGCCGGAAAGCTAAAGAACGGTTTCCGGTAGGTTTCTGTGCGCAACCGCGCCCGCAGCACAGCGTTAAAATCCGGCGAGGTGCGACGGCGGGGCAATTCTTTCAACGCCTTTTTAAGCAAAAGAGCCTGCTGAAAGTGCCTTTGGCACGTTTCACACTGGTCCAGATGCTCCTGTACCCTGGCGGCCATGGAGGGTTCCAGGGCTTTTTCATGATACAGAAAAGCGTTTTGCTTCATTTTGTCGCAAAGGTTCATCAGTTCCTCGCAGTTTGATTCTTTTTTTCGCGCTCCATGATGTCGCTCAATTTGGCCTGAAGCTTCAGCCGGGCGCGGTTGACGCGGGATTTCACCGTACCCAGGGGCACTCGCATGATTTTACTCACTTCCTCATAGGGAAGTTCCTGAATTTCCACCAGCAGGATGACCTGGCGAAACCGCGGCGGCAGCTCATCGATGGCCTTCTGGATGATTTTTTCCTGAAACAGGCTCTCCACCTCTTTTTCCGTATTGGCGCTGGGGTCGACGATCTCGTACTCTTTGTCGTCATACCCCATGTCCGAGAGGTAGAGATACTTGCGCCGTTTGCGCTTGCGCAGTTCGGTTTTAGCCAGATTGCCGGCTATGGTGTACACCCAGGTGGAAAATTTCGCTATTTCACGGTAGGCGTGTTTGTTGCGGAAGATGCGCAGAAACGTCTCCTGCACCACATCCTCCGCCTCCTCCGGATTGTTCAGAAAACGATAGGCGAAATTGAGCAATTGATCCTTGTAGCGATTGACGATCGCGTCGAACGCGTAAATGTCTCCATCCTGAAATCGATGGATCAGTTCCTCGTCGCTCAGTTCCGCTGTTTTCTGTTCTTTCAGGCTCATTAGGGTCAGTAAATTATACTCGTTCGCTTGGGTTGGGTTCCCGTGTTTTTAACGGATGTGGTACTGGAGCTTGAACAGCAGGGTTTCGAGCACCAGGCGGGGCTTTTGGTAGCTGGTTTTGAGATGCTGGTCCGCCTCGAGGAGGTGGCTGAACGCGGTTTTGAGCTGATCGCGGCCGTACTGGTTGGCCTGGCGGCGATAATTGTTGAGGAAAAAGGGATTTACCTTCAACCGCTTGGCGATGTCGTCGTCGCGCAGGTTTTTCGTTTTCATCTCCCGAAGCTTGCCGAGGATGAAAAAGTGACGGCTGAGCATGGTCAGCAGTTGCGGGGGTTTGTCGCCGTTCTGCAGCATGGCGCTGAGGATGTTGAGGCTGCGGTTCAGATTTTTATCGCCCACCGCATCGCACAGCTCGAACACCGTATATTGCTTGGAGCTGCCGACCACCTGTTCTACATCCTGGACTTCGATGCTCTTTCGCTGCTGCAGATTCAGCCGCAGTTTGTCGATCTCTGCAGCCAGGTTGCGTAGGGTATTGCCGGTGTGCGCCTGCAGCAGGCGGATGGCCTCGTCCGAAATGGTCAGATCGAACTGGCGGACCCACTTGCGCAGCCAATCGGGGATCTGGTTGTCGTAAAGGATTTTGGCTTCGCAGGAGCAACTGACCTTTTGAATGTCATGCAGCTTGCTCTTGCGGCCCTCCAGCTTTTCCGCGGTCAGAATCAGGCAGGTTGATGCCGACGGGTGGTTGACATATTTATGGATCAGCTGAATGGGCCCTGCGTTCATCTTATCGACGCCTTTCACCATCACCACGCGGCGAGCAGACATCATTGGGAAGGAGGAGGCGATGTTGACCACCTTGACGGCGTCCGCTTCGTTGCCGTAAAAGATATCGAGGTTGAAATCTCTCTCTTCGGTCAGCAGCGCTTTGGCCAGGAAATCATCGCACAATTGCTCGATGATAAAATCCTCTTGTCCGTAAAAAAGATAGACCGGCTCAAAACGGCCGGCCTGCCAATCGGCTTTCAACGCTTCTGGGGTCGTTTTCATATCATGCTTTTTTGCAGGCTTGGACGAATTGGCTGATCAGCGCGGACGCCGTGAGGTCCTCGCCCATGGCCTCCGGGTGCCACTGCACACCGACAACGAACGGATGATCCGGGCTCTCCAATCCTTCGATCACACCGTCCGGCGCCCAGGCCACGGCGTTGAGCGAGGCGGCCGGCTGTTTGACCGCTTGATGGTGCGAGGTGTTGACGCGACAGTCGCTCCGGCCAAGGACGCGATGCAACAGCGATCCCGGTTGAATCCGCACCGGATGATCGTTCCAGGCCGGTTTGTTGAGCGAGCGATGCTGCAGGCTGTTCGGCCGCTGCGAGGCGATGTCTTGATACAAAGACCCGCCCAGTGCGACGTTCAGCATCTGAAAACCCCGGCAGATGCCCAGAATCGGTTTGTTCAGCTCCAGGGCCTGGTGGATCAGTTCGATTTCGAAAAAGGTTCTGGGCGCATCCTGTTGCCAATTTTCAAAGAGGTTCGGCTCGCCGTAAGCGCCGGAAAAGACATCATTGCCTCCGGTGAGCAGCAGGCCGTCCAGGTTGTGAAGATACTCCCGCGACAGGTGCCGTTGTGCAGTGGTCGGCAGGCCGAAAAAGAGGCAGCCGGCTTTTTCCACATAGCGGATATAGACATCGTTCAAATAATAGATATCGGCGCCCTTGGCGAACGGTCGAGCATCGCCGGCTGGACTGTGATCCATGGTCAGGCCGATCAGGGGAAGTTTCATCGCGATAGAGCCGGTCTCGTTTATGATTTCACGGTATATTATTTTAGAAAAAAAAATTGATAAATCCAAGAGGAATATAAAGAAATGAAGCTGCGCGGTCCGGGTGGCAAGGAGAGGAGGGATTCCAAGCAAAAAAAAAGCCCCTTGCGGGGCTTTGAATAGACATCGTGTTATTTCAACATGTAGGTGACGCCGGCATAGATGCCGAAGAAATCTACGTCTGCGATGTTGTAACGCACTTCGGCGAATCCTTCCATGTTCGAGGAGAGCATGGTCGAGGCGCCCACCATGAT
>JAKJDB010000461.1 GCA_022706175.1 Candidatus Zhuqueibacterota bacterium
GATGAGGCTGTTCTCCAGGGGCTGAGAGGCCTGGAGAAGGAAAATCCAACGGAACAGCTGCTCCATGCCCTGCTCAGCCATGCGGATCAAATCGCCTCGCTGCAGAACCTCAAGCAGTGGAGCGGTTTGACCGACGCGGACCTGCGCTCTGCGATGGACCGCCTGCTGGCGGATCAGGCGGTCTCCTCGACGCGATCAGGGGATGCCGTCGGTTATGTCGCGGTGGAGGTGTTGAACGCGATCAAAACGAAAATCATGCAAAGTTTGATCCTCTTTCACGAGAAAGAACCGCTGCGGCCAGGGATGAACAAAGCGGAACTCAAAATAGCCGTAGGGGCTGCCACAGCGGTTAAACTTTTTGAATGGGCTGTAAAGGACCTGATTGCGGATGGAAAAATTGAGGAACAACCCGGATGGGTGCGGCTGAGCGGATTTCAAATACATCTGAAGGCCGCGGATGAAAAAACCGCAGCAGCGATCCTTGTCGAATTATCCGGACAGCCCTATTCACCACCGGATGAAAAAGAGCTGTCCGAACGACTGAACAAACCTGTCAGCGAGATACGCCGGATCCTCGGGGCGCTGCAGGGCATGGATCGCGTCCTCCATCTGGAGGGCGATCTCTATTTCGTTCGCGAGGCGGTCACAGAAATAGAAAATCGTCTAATCGCATGGGGTGAACACCACAGCGAGATCTCGGTCAGTCAATTCCGCGAGCTGCTGGCCACCAGCCGAAAATACGCCGTCCCTTTGCTGGGCTTTTTCGATCAACAGGGGCTGACCGAACGATCCGGCGACGTCCGCCTCATCCACCCGCAGGCCGCCTCCTCCCGGGCCAAGTTAAACGGTTAATCCAGCGAAGCGAATTCGGCTGTGATGGCGGCGATCTTGATAAATTTCGCCAGCACATCCTCGACCGCTCCGCCCATGCGATAGATGTCCTTGTCCAGGCGGCCGGACGGATCCAACTCGGTCAGCACATTGGCCTGGTGCAGATTCGGATTCTCTTTGGCATACGGCCACAATCGGAATGACCCGCCGGTGATCTCGTCGATCAGGACCACCTCGCCGTCTATCAATCCATATTCCAATTTCATATCCACCAACTGTATTCTGAATCGGCTGAACGCCTTTTCCAGAATCAGAAAAACCTGCTGATTCATTTCGTACATGGCCTGGTATTCTCGTGCTCCCTTGCCGATCAGATAACGCACATAACCTTCGTCGAGCATGGGATCATGCAGAGGATCGTCCTTATAATGGAACTGGGTGATGATCGGATCGAATCTGGTTCCCTGTTCCACCTTGCCCCAATGCAATATGGAGCCCCCGGCTACGCGACGGCTGACCACCTCCAGATTGATCTTGAAATCCAGTTTACGCACCAGAGCGACCTGTTCCGCAGGCGTATCGATATAGTGCGTCTTCACGCCTTTCCGGTTCAAATAAGTAAAGATATCGCGGTTGGTTTGCCAGTCCACATGCGCCTTGCCCGCAATCACGTCATGCTTCACCCCGTCTCCTGCAGTGATGTCATCCTTGAAAACCATATAGACGGTTTTGTCGTCCTGCGGATTCGCGTAGATCACTTTGGTCTTTCCCTCTGCTAATTTGGTTAAGCGGTCGAAATTCAAGTTCATGAATGGCTCCTTTGACAATTCAGTACCAGGGTTTAGGCGACAAACCGGTATAGGTGTGGGGGCTCAACGCTTGCTTATTGACCTACGGCATTGAACAATTTCTCCATGGCCCCGGCAACCGGCATTAACAGCTCGGCGTTCGGCTTTTGCGCCGCGGCGATGAGCTCTTTTTGTTTGGCGGACCAGGCGGCCGTAGCTTTTTGCTTTTTGCCATAGTACAAGACCGCCTCACGGCCGGCGCGGCCGAGCTGTTGCAGAATAGCGGAATTGGGTTCCACCTCGCGCAGTGCCGGCGCTTTTTTGATCAGGCCCACCAGCGCCTCATGATTGCTCTGCCAGGCGTCCATCACTTTCAACAAGGCATCGCGATCACCGGGTTTACGCCCCTCCAGATAGGCGTCCACCAATTTGCCGAAACGGCGCGCGGGCATGGATTCCGGAGGCGCAATGTCCACCATGCGTGTAAAAGGTGAAAAAGAGGTGTAGGGCGTATGGTCGTTGCGGTAATACCCCTGTACCGGCGCCAGCCATTCGAGCAGATTTTGCGCGGCCTTGGGATCCTGGCCGGCGGCCAGACGGCGCAGCATCATGGCGCTGTTCTTGATGTGCAAGAGGCCCAGTTCCTCCATCTGCACGCTGATCCGCTCCATGCGCCGGTACATATCATCAACGTCGCGGCGCTCGGCAGGCGACCATAATCGTTCGGCAATAGCCAGGGTTCTGGGCCAGATGCGCGAATCCACCGTCTCTTTGGTCGCGATCTCGGACCACATGGTGGCTTCACCGCCCAACACTCGTTTACGCTCATCTTGCGTCATTTGCGAACCGGCTGGAATAGGATCGTTTAGATAATGAAAAGCGGCGGATTGACACAAGTCGATGTAATAGCCGTTGGATAGAATGCCCATATAGCCCTTTTGCGCAGCCTCCACCAGGGCCTGGGTGCCGCGCCAGGAGTGAATGACGATGTTGTTGGGCATATCCGGATGCAGAATCTCATCCCAGCCCACCAGCTTTTTTTGATACCGCGTCAGGATCTTGAGCAGCCGGTTGTTGAAATACGCCTGCAGCGCATGGTTGTCCGCCAGGTTGTTCGCCTGTTTGAAGGCCTGAATCTCGGCATTGGCGTTCCACATTTTGCCGTTGTTTTCATCGCCGCCGATGTGCACGTATTCATCTGGGAACAGAGCGGTCATCTCACGCCAGAACGCCTCCAAAAACTCGTAGGTGGTCTCCTTGGTGGGATCCATCACCGGATCCATCACTCCATACCGGCGCTCGATCCTGAAAGGGCCGGCGGCAGAGGCCAGATGGGGATAGCCGACAAACCAGGAGGTGGTGTGACCCGGCATATCGAATTCCGGAACCACTCGAATGCCGCGATCCGCCGCATAGGCGATGATCTCCCTTATCTGCTCCTGGGTGTAATACAGTCCATCCGATCCCAGCTGATGGAGCTTGGGAAACAGCTTGCTCTCGACGCGAAAGCCCTGATCCTCGCTCAGATGCCAGTGCAGCACGTTGAGTTTGGCCGCGGCCATGCCATCCAGATTGCGCAAGATCACATCCACCGGCATCCAATGGCGGCAGGCATCGATCAGCAGGCCGCGCCAGGGGAACCGCGGCTGGTCCTGAATCGTAACGGCAGGAAAAAAATAGCCGCTCTCATCCGCCTGCAGCAGCTGCAGCAAAGTCTCCAGACCGTAGAGCCCGCCGATGTCGGTGCGGCTGTCCAGACGAATGCCCTCTGCCGTCACGGTCAGACGATAGGACTCATCCTCGTTCACCACCAGGCGACCGGCTCTTTCAGAACGAACGACCAATCCCTTGCCTTGGCCCA
>JAKJDB010000462.1 GCA_022706175.1 Candidatus Zhuqueibacterota bacterium
GCGGGTGCGCTGTCCCAAACACGGCGTCATGCTGGATATGGCGGAAACCTACACCCATCGTCGCTGTCCGGACTGCGGCCAATGGCTTCGGCCGGATATCGTCTGGTTTGAAGACATGCTCGACGAGGAGGAGGTGCAGGCAGCGCAGTATGAGCTTGGCACCTGCGACTTGTTCATCAGCATCGGCACGTCGGCGGTCGTCTGGCCCGCGGCCGGCTATCCGCTCATCGCACGGAACAGCGGCGCTTTGTGCATCGAGATCAATCCCGAACCGTCGCAGAACTGCGAGCTGTATCAACGCAGGATCCGCGGCAAAGCCGGGGAGGTTCTGCCCCAGCTCTTTACCGCAACGAAATAAAAAAAGGCCGGACAATACACATGTCCAGCCTTTCGAGCATCCGGATTGCCTTCGGGATCAACCGGCTTTTTCGCCTTTTTCAAACTTGTCGGCAATGGCGGCCAAGGTAGTGCGCACCGTCTTGTTCTTATCGATCCTGGCCTGCTCCTTGATCTCAGCCACCGCTCGCGATTCACCGATCTTCCACAGCGCGTTGGCGGCGATGATGCGCAATGAAGCCACATCATCCGTTTTCATCATTTGCACCAACACATCCACCGCCTGTTTGCAGCATTGCACGCCCAGCTTTTCCGCCGCTTTGGCGCGCACCTCGGCTTTGTCGCTGTTCAAAGCAGACAACATCTCTTTCTGCTTTGCCGTCATCTCCTCGTTGGGAGTCCCATAGATATCACTAGCCCAGCAGGCTGTCCAAATGCCGAACGCCAACAGAGCCATCACGCTGATTCTGGTTTTGCTCTTCATGATACACCTCCTGATAAAAGGATGAACGCTTCTGCCTCTGTTTAAGCAACACCTGTGCCAATCAGCGAAGAATGTCGCCGCCGTGCGCCCACACAACTTGTTGTTTTTTATTATAGATAAAAATATATTTTTCAGGGAAAACGAAGGGAGAAAAGCGATTTTCTTTTTCTGGTACCTTTGGTACCAGCGCCGGAACCAAAGGGACCAGGTCCAGGTATGTTGAGAGAATCAGGAGGAAGAAGGGCCAAGCTTTTTACGCAGGGTTTTGCGGGCAATCCCCAGACGGCGCGCCGCCTCGCTTTTATTGTGATCCGTCTGCTGCAGCACAGTCAGGATATGCTGGCGTTCCATCTCTGCCAAACACTGGCTTTGTTGCGCCGACTTGACGGAGTGGATCATACGACGAATCGCCTCGGGATTGTTGTGAAAGATCACTGCGCGTTCCACCATATTGCGCAGCTCACGCACATTGCCGGGATAATCATAGTTCAACAAAAAGCGGTAGAGCTCCTGATTGATCCGGGACAATCCGGCATGGTATTTCTCGTTGAACTGACTGAGGAAAAAATCGACGAGCAACGGCACATCCTCCAGATGGTCGCGCAGCGGTACAAGTTCGATCTGTACCAGATTGATGCGGAAGAACAGATCTTCGCGGAACTTGCCCTGGCGGATCATCTCGTGAATGTTCTTATTGGTGGCGCTGATCAACCGCACATCCGCCTGCACTGAGCCCTCGCCGCCCACGCGCTGAAAGATGCCGTCCTGCAGCACCCGCAGCAGTTTGGCCTGAGACGACAGGCTCATATCGCCGATCTCGTCGAGAAAAAGCGTCGAGGTGTGGGCGAGTTCAAATTTCCCCTTACGCCGACAGATGGCGCCGGTAAATGCCCCTTTCTCATGCCCGAACAGCTCGCTTTCCACCAGCGTTTCCGGAATCGAAGCGCAGTTCATCACCACCATAGTTTTATCACTGCGCCGGCTGGAGCGGTGAATGGCGCGCGCCACCAATTCCTTGCCGGTGCCGCTCTCGCCGGTGATGAGCACGCCGGCCTCTGTAGGCGCGATCTGCGCGATGATCTTTTTGATCTCCTGAATGGCCGAAGAGTTGCCGATGATATCGGCATAGGGATCCACACAGCGCAGCGGACGCCGGCCCACCGGCGCCGTCACACGCTTTTTTTCCGCGCCGGAGAGTGAGACCGCCCAGCGGCTCAGCAAACAGCCCAGAATGCGCAACAGCTGCAGATCGGCGACGCTGAATTCGGCGCCGTTCTCCTTTTGGCCCACACTGAGCAACGCAAAGTGGTTGCTATCCCAGAACAACGGCAGATGCAGTTCACACTGCTGCCAGGGACCCTCCTCCTCATCCAGCAGGATCAGAAAGCGGTCCGCTTGCTGCGGGTCGCAGGTGAGCACGGTGCCCTGCTGCAGCACAGCCTCGTCGATCTGCCGGCAGACCAGACGAGGCCAATGCGTCACCGGGCTGTCGAGCGTAGAAATGTTTTTATAAATAAGCCGTCCAGAGGGCCGTTCAAACAAAAGGAGTGAGGCAAAGGTGGTTTCGGTGAGCTGCGGCAGAAATCGACAGGCCCGTTCAAACAGGATCAACGGATCACTGATCGTTTCCATCTCTTCACAAAAATCAGCCAGAAGCGAAAGAGAACGCGTGCTGTTTACTGTGTCATCATTCATCTCTGATATATACCGCGTTTTTGACCGGAAAGTTTCAATTTATGTCATGACCTTGAATAACGCGACGGCAGCCGTTTCAAACCGGCCGGATCAGGCGATTCTTAGCTTTGCCAAGGACTCATTGCTGCCCGTAAAAGACGGACGGAACCGGCTGCGGTGCAGCAAAAACATTTTGCCCGCACCAAGGCTACAGCGGCTCAGCGCCTGTCCCTCAACGCAGGTAATAACTGAAAATCCAGGTCATCTCCAGCGCCTCATCGGGAAAATCAGCGGGCAGCGGTTTAAAGGGATTGGAGGCACGGACGGCGTTGATGCTGGTCTGCACGAAAGAGCCATGTCCCTGGAAGCCGAGCATCTCCAGACCTTCGACCGTGCCGTTGCGCAACAGCTTAAAGTGCAGCCGGACTTCGCCGCTGATGGCGCCCATGACGTAAAACGCCGGCGGCGGATAGATGTGTGCGCGCAACCGGCGGCGCATATACTCGATGTACGGAGCCCACTCCCAGGCGTAGGTGCTGAGCGTGACGTCGCCGAACTCGGGGGCTGAGCTCTTGCGGTTGTCGTACTGACCGTCGTTGCTGTAGGTCCGGCTGCCTGCTCGGCCGCCGCCGTGCAGCAGGTCGCGGCTAAAGGGTTGATAGGTCTGCGAGGCGGGCATAGGTTCCTGTGCCGACGCACCCTCGGACTGTTTTCTCAGCTGCTCCCAGGGAATAAGACCATTCCCGTCATACGGCTTTGCAGAGGCGCCTGATCCTGCGTCCGCCAACTGCGGATCACGCTCTCCCGCTCTTTGCCCGCCTTCTAACGAAGATGGGGCGCCGGCGGACGAACGGCCGGGCGGCATGCCCTCCCCGCCCTGAAAAATAGGCAAACCGGTGTTGCCCTCGCTGTAGGGCAATCCCTCGGGCAGATCCTTTTTGGTATAACGATCCGCCGCCTCTGCGTTTTTGTCCGACATG